>JAKSBK010000094.1 GCA_022361155.1 Pseudomonadota bacterium | reverse complement strand
TAGGTGAAGCCGTCGTCCACTCCCACGACCGAGTAGAACAACGAGTACACGACGCTGCAGCTGACCGTGCCACCACCCGGAGTCCAGACCTGGATGCTGAGCCAGCGGGCCTTGCCCGGACTGCACGGCACATCGAGCGGAACGTTCGCGCTTGTCCCACCGCCTACTGGCGCCAACTCGCGCCGCTCCGTGTGCACGATGCCGCCGACACTACAGCGTATGCCGCCGTCTGACCAGCAGTAATACAGGTTGTATCGTGCTAGATCCAACCTCGCTTCGGTCCGCAGGGCCACACGGGCGCGCATGTAGTTCTTGCCGGCCGGGCAGGAGGTCCCAATATAGAACCAGTCCTGGTCGTTCAGCGATGCGAGGGTACCCGTCTTTCTTTGGATGCTGGCTGACGCGGACAACTGCTTGCCCCAGAAGCTGTCAGGATAGTCCTGGCCGGGCTCGTTGAGTTCGTCGTTCGGCGGCTGGGTCGGAGCAGGCCAGCTAGGGGGATTGTTGACGTCGCAGTGCGCGACGCCGCCGGCGAGAGACAGGTACTTGTTCTTGGCGTTCGTATACCGGGTCTGGGCGAACGGTGGCGCCGCAGGGTTTGCCGCGATCAGGTTATGCACGCGGGCGGCCATGCGGCACGCCGCGGAGATGTTCCCGATCCGCGCGCCGTTTTCCGTGACGTAGATAGGGCTTGTCTGAGCGCGCGGGGTACGAACGGCCGCCCAATAGCTATCCTGAGAATCGCTATCCAAGTAAGTGCGGGTATGCTGTCCGGCCGAAACCTGCCAAGTCTGCACCACGTCCCCGTCGATCAACAGCTCGATCTCTCCGGCTTCTAGCAGGTTGGCCGTGATGGTGAAGTCGAGATCTTCCGGGCCGCTATAGTCCAGCGTGCCGCCTACGCGAACTGGGATGCCGTTGCCCTCTTGGATTGTGAGGTCTGCCCAGTCATCGCAGGATCCGTCGGTGCACCAAGGATTTGTGCGCTTGCCGGCAACGACCACGGTACGGCCCTGCCTGAGCGCGTCGAGGTACTTGTCGTAGGTCAGAGGGCCAGCGTCGGTCAGAAAGCGCGTGCGCATCATGCCAATTTGCTTCTGGATACAGCGGTTGTCGCTGCCTCCGGCCAGTGCGACCTGGTAATCGCTGTTGAGGAGGTCGCTCCAGAGCTGAAAACTGGTCCGCGGTATCGGCCCGGTCGCAGGCTGGCCGGCCCGCTCGGGCTCCGCTATCTCGACCGCCAGGAACGACACATTGCCATCAAACACGTGTACGGGTATTTCGCTTGCGTAGTATCCGAAGGGAACTTCCTGGTAGAATTGCCACACCTGGGTGTGGTTCACCCCGAAGACCACTCTGTCGGGATCTTCGGGCGGATTTGCCTCCGGAGTCTGTGCCCAGTCCGCGATCGTCAAGCCGGTCGTCGACTCGTAGAGTTGCTCTATGTCGCACGTTGAGTTCTGCTCGCACATCCCTGTCTTATAGTCACAGAAGCAAGGGCCCTTGTCCTGCAGGTTTGGCAGCCCCAAGACGGTGAGGTGTCCCATCTCTCCGGACGGGTAAAAGGAAACCTCCAGATCGTAGTGAAGAATCTGTGCCGGATACGAGGGGTGCGTGTTGTCTGTACCGATGATCCACGGCCACTCGCTCCCACCGGTTGGCTCCCAGATAAGCGCGCTGCCGATGTTGACGCCACGCTTCCACATCGAGTCGATAAGCGTATAGGGATGCAGCCAG
>JAKSBK010000093.1 GCA_022361155.1 Pseudomonadota bacterium | reverse complement strand
CAGCTCGGCTACGCGCCCTGACCCGCATCGGTATCTGGGATCTAGTACCTCGCCACAGGAATCCTGATCGTTTGGCCCCAGCCCTGGCGCCCGCTGGCGGCGTTGGGACCTCCTCGAATATGCGCTGCACAGCATCGAAATGAACCGCAGTCTGCGTCGATTCGATGACCCGAGCGTCGCCAATTGCTCGCCGACTTATGTACGTAATCACGGATACAGGACACTAGATCCCAGATACCGATGCGGGTCAGGGCGCGTAGCCGAGCTGCCGCAGCTGCTCTCGAGTCGTGGGATCGATGTCGGTCTCTTCTGACTCCAGCCGCCTCGACCGCTCGCCCGGATTCGAAAACCACCAGCGGCGCCTGTCCTTTGCACCCAAGAACTGGCCCAGCATGATGCGGCAGTAGCGCATGGCAACGGGGTGCTGATGCCGGCTCAGCTCGCGCTTTTCGCCCGGATCCGCTTCCAGGTCGAACAGGGTGGCCTGGGTCCCGTTCAGCACCAGCTTCCAGCGCCCGGCCCGAATCGCGCGCCGGTCGTCCAGGAAGTCGCTGAACGCGACCTGGGGCCCGAACGGCAGTGCGCCGCGCATGTGGGCCATTCGGTCGTGTCCCTCCATCGCATCCGGTATGGCTACGCCCGCTGCCGACAGGATCGTGGGCGCGATGTCCAGCGTGCTGAGCGAGGTCTTTATGCGCCTGCCCGCAGGCAGCACGCCGGGCAAGCGCATCGTCAGCGGCACGTGCAGCAGCTCCTGGTACAGCGAGTGGCCGTGTCCGTAGGAGCCGTGGTCCGCGAATTCCTCTCCGTGATCGGACGTGACCACGAAGAGACTGCGATCGTACAATCCGAGCTTCTTCAGCTTGGCGATGAAGCGTGCGAGGTGATGGTCGTGGTAGCTGATCTCCCCATCATGCAACGCCTCGAGCCGTCGCAGGTCGCGCGAGCTGAACTTGACCTTGGGTGGATTGCGCTTGGCCCGCTCGAGCAGCGACGCGGTCATGCGAGGCCGCACCTGGCCGCGGTAGGGACGGGGATCGTACAACTTGAGAAAGCGGGCCGGCGGATCGTAGGGCACGTGCGGATCGATGGTCTGCACGTAGGCGAAGAAGCGACGATCCTTGTTCGCCTCGATCCACGCCCCCGCCTCGCGAAACACGTTCTCCGCCTCGGTGCGCTTGTGCTCGCGGATGTAGTTCGTGTAGTGGTCCCAGCCTTTCTTGAAGCCGAACTTGTTGGACACGTAGCCGTTGGCGATGAAGGAAGCCGTGGCCAAGCCAGCTTGCTTGAACACCTCGCTGACCATCAGCGCACGGCGCGGCAGACGCGCCGAGCTGGTCTTGGTGCGGTGTGTGGCAGGGTGCAGCCCGGTCAATACCGATGCGACCGACGGCTTGGTCCAGTTCTCCGGCGCCTGCGCCTGTTCGAACAGCACGGATTCGGCCGCCACCTGATCGAGGGCGGGCGTCTGCACGGGCGAGCTCTCGCGGTAAGCACGGAGCTTGTCCGCCCTCAGCGTGTCGATCAGCAGCACGATCACGTTGTCGGCCCGGGTCGGGGGCGGGGCGGGCGCTGCCGCCTTGGCGACAACGATGCGAGGTTCGCTCCAGGCAACGCTGCCGGAGCCACCCTGGGCGACGAGATCGAGGCGGATCACCTGGCCACCGAAGCGTTCGAGCGAGATGCTGTGGGCCTTCCATTCCCCTTGAACGGTCGTGCTCAGGACGCGCTGGCTCTTCCGCCCCGCCGGGGTCACCAGCACGCTCGCGGTCGGCAGCGGCCCCCGCGTTGCTCTACTGCTCAGCTGCAGCCTCAGGCGTGCGCCGGTAGGTAGCCGCAGGTAGAAGCTCAACCGGGTAGGAGCCTGCAGCACCAAGGCGCTCTTGCGCTGACCTGCCACCTCAAGGGATCTCACGAGCGCCGGGTTGCGTGAGGGCGCCGCGACCTGCCCCGCCGAAGGCTGCGCGATCTGGAGCCAGTCCATCGCCGCGGACACCCTGCGACCCGCGACCCGCCGGGTGCCACCGAAGCGCAGCAGCAACTGGTTTTCCCCCACTCTGAGCTTGCTGGCCGTGACCGGGACCTCGTGCTCGACAAAGCCTGCCAAGCGATCGAGGCGCACGCTCGGCAGCGGCTTGTTGTTGAGGAACAGCAGCAGCCGCTTGCCGGCAAAGGCCCTCATGCGAAACCGCAGCGTCGCATCCGCAGGCGCGTCACGCTGAAAATAGACGCGGGCCGTGGTGCCCTGCACGTAGGTGAACTCGGTGGCTCCCTGCTTGGCATCCGCGCCCCAACCCGTCTTCCAGCCGCCGTTGGTGTACTTCAGTCTCGCAGGCGTGCCGAAATCGATGAACAGACCGTGGTGGTCCACGTCCGCGAGATGCGAGCTCCGTTGCAGGTCCAGGTGCTCCAGGGCCTGACCTTGCACGACGGCCGGAACCCAAACAACGCTCAGCAACAGGTGCCATGCTCGCATGCTCGAGCTCCTCGAACTAGGGCGCTTGTACGATGCGCGTGTGGCCACGCCGAATGACGACATAGCGGAAACTGGCTTCAGCACCATCCTCGAACATGAGCTCGTGCCGCCCCTCCGGCAACGCGACCTGCACGGGGGGCCTGCCGAGCACCTGCTTGCCGATGCGTAGCTCGGCGCCAAGGTTCGCCCCGCCCGCCTCGACTACCAGCAAGCCTTGATCGGCAGCCACGGTCACGCCCCGGCCGTGATCGATGAACGGCAGCTCCCTGGCGAGCCCCGCTGGTACCGGCGTCTGGGTTGGCTCCTTGGGCGCCACGCTGCCGGGCACGGGGACTTGGGCCGCGCTCACCGGCGCCGGCGAACTGCGAGGGCGCTCGCTCGCAAGCTCGGGTTCCGGGAGCTCGGGCTCCGGGAGCTCAGGATCCGACAAGGCATCGGACCCCGCCGGTCCGCTCTCGAACCTGCGCCATAGATCCCCCATGACTCCCGTGTGCCACATGCGCACGGTCACGAATCCGAGCAACGCGCACGCTGCGAGCAACAGCGCGAAGCGAAGGCTCGAGCCGCGTTGCTGTGACGCCAGGCCGCCTTCGTTGGCCTGGCGGGCGCCCGGGGCATCGGCCACGCCAGCGGCGCTCTGCCGCCGCAGTGCGGACGGTGCGACGCTGCCCAGCGTGACCGGAACGCCTGCGGCGTTGTTGGCACGCTTGTTTGCCGGCCCTGCGCCAGCCTGCGGGTCCTCGAGCTGGCGCAGCTTCGCGCTCGCCCGGAGGCGCTCCGAAGGTGCCGATCGTGGCGCCGACACCCAGTCGGCTTCGGACGCTGGCCGCGCGCGGCCCACCGCTGGTGTGGCAGGTGCCGCCGCCGGCTCGCACGCGACGGGCTCCCGCTGCTCGGACGCCGGCTCGGACGTGCCGGGCTCTCGCTGCTCGGACGCCGGCTCGGACGTGCCGGGCTCCCGCTGCTCGGCCGCTGGCTCGGACGTGCCGGGCAGCATGACCACGTCGATGACCACGGAACGCAGAGCCAACCCGCGCAAGGCGCTCGCGAGCCCTTGATCGGTGACGCGGCCTTCCATCAGCAGACGCCGGGGCTGGTCCCCCTGCGCCAGCCGATCCAGCGCGGCCTGCAAAGGCGCAGGGAAACCGCCCCTTGCACCTGCCAGCGTTTCGGGCTCGAAAGCGATCTGCTCCACGCGCTCCAAGCTGCCGGGAGCCAGGGTTTCCAGCATGCCGTTGAGATGAACCGAACCCGAGTGCAGGGTATCGGCCAGGCCTTGCTCGAAGACCCGGGGCACAGAGCTGTCGTTGCTGCGCACCAAGAAACGACCGCTTTTCATCCCGACCAGCGCCTGCAGTGCAGCCGAACCGTGGCGCGACCCACCCGAGCTGCAGCTGCGAGTCAGGCTGGCGAGGGCACCTGCTCGGATCTCGACTGCCACCCGCTGCATTGCGTCGCGCAGCACCACGCTCGCGTTCGGTCGCTCCCGCGCCACCGTTGTCAGGAGCATGAACACACCGAGCCCCTGCAGCCGCCCGCGCACTTCGCCGCTCCGGCGCAGCTCGGCCTCGAGGCGTGCTCGAGGCCGAAGCACGTCGGCTACCGCTGCTACGATCTGCGCGGTCCCGGTTTCCTTCGGCAGGTAGCCGCTGGCACCAGAGCGCAGGTCGCGCATCCGCTGCAGGAAATCCTCCTTCCAGGACAGCAGGATCACCGGAAGGTCAGCCAACTCGACATCGTTCTTGAGGGCGCGGCACAGCCCGAAGCCGTCCAGCTCAGGCATGAGTATGTCGCTGAGCACGGCATCGGGACGCTGGGCACGAATGCGCTGCAGCGCGCTGACGCCATCGCTGGCCTCCACCACGACCGCACCTGCCTCGCGCAGCACGCCCGTGAAGAACCAAACCACGGCCGGATCGTCGTCGACCACCAGCACACGCCGGCCCCGAAGCCTCGACGCGCGCGCCTGCGCCGGGGGGGTGCTGTCGTCCTCGGCAAGGGACAGCACGGAAGGCAGCTCCCCCGCTGGTGGCTGGAATCGCACCTTGCCCCCGGTGTGCTGGGTCAGATGGGCCCGTATACGGCCGATGGCAGACCACGCCACAGCCTTGATCTCCGAGCTCGCGCCCAGCGACAAACGGATGTCTGTGCCACTGTCAACGCTGGCGAGCCCACGGCGCACCGTGTCGGCAACCCGCTGCGCGATCTCGTCGACCGTGGCCTCCACGATCTCATCCAGCGGGTCCGGAGCATCCGCGCCGCGCTCCACAAGGCCCCGCACGGTGTCAGCGAGCTGCTGGCCGCTCGGCGGCCGACCGATAAACCCCTGAGCGCCGGCCTGACGCGCCAGGCGAGCGCCGTCCCGGCTTGCCGTCACCAGCACCGTTGGGATGGCGCCCAGCAGCGGCCGCTCCCGCAGCTTCCGCACCCACTGGGGATCGTCCTGCTCGACTACGCGGGCATCGAGCAGAATCAGGTCGGGATCCGCGGCCTGGGCCAAACGCAGCCCCTCGTCTGCCGCGGGAGCTATAAGCAGCTCGGCGCTTTCGTCGGGCAACGCACGCCGCAACGGGTGCTCGAGCTCCGGATCCCCCACGAAGAGCACGGTCAGGGCGTGCGCCTCGGTACCGTGGGCGGGGACTTCCTGCAACGATGCATCGCGCACCCAGCTTGCGGCAGACGGGCGTTTCGGCTGGCTTGACGCCTTGCGCGGCTGCGGGGAAACCGGTGCGGGCGGCCCTGCCTGCTGCCTTGCCGGCTGCCTTGCCGGGCTCTTCTTCGCGCGCCCGCTCGGGCGAGCCTCGACCGCCTGAATAGCCCTGGCGGAGCTCGCGTCAGCCTCGGCGGGGGCCATCAGGGTAGCCACGAGATCGCTCAGGGCGCGTTGCTCGCCCGCTCCGAGTGCCCTTTCGTCCTCGCGCGCGCTGTCGAGCATGGCCAGTACCCGCCGCAGAACCAGCACCAGGTCGGGCTCGTCAAAGATCTGGGCCGACGCGTACAGGGCGTGCACGCGCCGCCGGACCTCCTCCAGGTGGGTTTGAGACTGCGGTTGCTCGCCGAGCACCCGTGCGACGTCCCCCAGCTCCTTTGCCTTGCGGGACAACGTTTCCAAGAAACGCGCCCGGGCCGCACCAAGCGCCGTGTCCTGTCGATGCAGCGTAGCCATGTGCCCATTTTACGTGCTCGATCCCGCGAGTCTAGGTTTGCGCAAGAGGCCGCCGGAGCCCCGGTCGGCTGCAATCCCATGCAATCGGGCGCCCTTCGCCCGAGCGCGTCCTCGGAGAGCGCCCCGAAGCTCGTACCTCGATTCCCGGACAGCACGGGCGGCACACCGATACCAGGAAAGGCGCCCACAAGGATCCGGCGCACTCGGAGGGGCGCAATTCGCGTGGGGTAGCCGCTCGACCCGAGGCGTTTGCTTGCAACCCTCGCGCATCGTACGCCGAAAGGGATGCGATTCATCGATGAGGTCACGATTCGCGTCGAGGCCGGCGACGGTGGCGACGGCTGCGCGGCGATGCGGCGCGAGAAGTACCGCCCGCTCGGAGGCCCCTGTGGCGGCGACGGCGGTCAGGGCGGCCATATCGTACTGGAAGCCGACGTGCGACTCGGCACGCTGGTCGACCTACGCTACAGGCGCTTGCTGCGCGCCGAACGCGGCGCGCACGGGCGCGGCAAGGACCAACATGGTCGTGCAGGCAAATCGCTGACAGCACGCGTTCCTGTGGGAACGCTGGTATTCGACGCAGACACGGGAGAGCTGCTCGAGGACTTGGCGGCGCCGGCCGCGCATTTCGTGGCCGCGCGCGGGGGACGAGGAGGCCGAGGCAACATGCACTTTGCCGCGCCCCAGCTGCGAGCCCCGACCTTTGCGGAACCGGGCGCACGCGGCGAACAACGCAGCCTGCGTCTCGAGCTCAAGCTGATCGCCGACGTCGGCATCGTGGGCTTCCCCAACGCGGGCAAGAGCACACTCATCCGCGCGGTGTCCCGCGCCCAGCCCAAGGTAGCCGACTATCCTTTCACCACGCTCGTGCCGAAGCTCGGGGTGGTCTCGCTGAGCGACGAACGCAGCTTCGTGCTCGCGGACATCCCGGGCATCATCGAAGGTGCATCCGAGGGTGCGGGACTCGGCCTGCGCTTTTTGCGGCACATCGAACGCACGCGGGTCCTGCTTTTCTTGGCTTGCCCGGAGTATGGTGCGCCGCCGGTGCAGGATCAGTTCGCCGCGCTCGAGCGTGAGCTGCGGCAGTTCGACTCGGCTCTGAGCTCCCGACCCGCACTGTACGCCGTCTCCAAGCTGGATCTCCCGGAGGCTCGAGCCGCATTCGAAGCAACGCGCCAGCGCGAATTCGAGGCGGGCCGAGTGGTCCACGGTGTCTCGGCCATCAGCCGGGAGGGTGTTACGAGCTTGCTCGAGGGGCTCTGGGACAAGCTTCAGCAGGCAGCTTGACAAAGGCGGAAGCAGCGCGCATGCGGAGGCCCATGTCCGGCAACCAGGAGCAAATCGAGTACTGGAATGGCATTACCGCGGAACGCTGGGTCCAGAACCAGGAGCTGATCGACCAGGCCATACAACCTTTCGGAGATGCTGCGCTCGAACGGCTAGAGCTTCGCCCCGGCCAGCACGTCCTCGACGTGGGCTGCGGCTCGGGAACCTGCAGTGTTCGTTTGGCTGCACGAGTGGGCCCCGATGGAAGCGTGCTCGGCATGGACATCTCGGCACCCATGCTCGAACACGCGCGCAATCGCGCACAGACCGTCAAGAACCTGAGTTTCACCGAAGCGGACGCGAGCGAACACTCCTTCACGCCGAACTACGACGCCGCCTACTCGCGTTTCGGAGTCATGTTCTTCGCCGATCCCACGGCCGCATTCGCCAACCTGCGCACTGCGCTCAAGCCTTCGGCGCGCCTGGCATTCGTCTGCTGGCGCGAAGCCGAGCACAACCCGTGGTGCCTGACCCCCATGGCCGCCGTCGTGAAGCTGCTGCCCGAGCCGCCCCCCGAGCCCGAGCCGGACGCACCCGGACCGTTCGCCTTGGCGGATCGCGCTCGGCTCGACGATGTGCTGCGCAGCGCCGGCTTCGACCGGGTACTAATCGAAGCCCTGGATCTCGACGTCAGGTTGTCGGAAACGGGACTGGAAGGCGCCGTGGACTTCGCCATGCGCGTGGGGCCGCCGGCGGGGCTGCTGGCCGAGGCCCCCGAAGACGTGGTCAGCCGAGCTCGCGTCGAGATCGAGCGAGCGCTCGAGCCGTTTGTGCATGACCAATCGGTAGCTCTGCCCGGCGCCGCCTGGGTGGTGTCGGCCCGCGTGGGCTGACAACTCGGCCGAGTGCTCGGCTGCCCGGCGGCTCGGCCAACACACGTTTTGGTTTTCGGCGGCCCGCAGATCCTGGCTTCGTCCTTGCACCCGGAACCAGCTCCTGCCGCTGGGCGCAGCGCTTTGTTACGCGGTAGCTATGCTGCCCTGCACAACAACCCGGAGCCTGGGGTATGCTATGCCGGACTGCCCGCGGAAGCATCCGGCTACTGCAACGGCCGTTGGCCACGCCCACGACGGCCTTGTTGCACCACCGCCGACGCGCGCCGCACTGATCCTCTGCTTTGGGGGTAGATCCCACGCCCGCCGCTACCCGACGTTATGAACCGAACCCCTCGAACCGAAACCGCAATTCTAAGGGCAATCAGCCTCTTGCTTGCCCCCATCCACATCCTTTTCTGCCCCGCCGCCATGGCAAGCCCGGACAACACGCAATCCATCTCCGGCAGAGTCACCGACCAAGCTGGGCAAGGACTGGCTGGAGTCTCCGTCCTTCTCAAAGGTACTGCCAATCGAACCCTGACGGACAGCGATGGAAACTACGAGCTGGCCCTTCCCAAGACTACCAAAGCCGCCTCGAAGGCCGCCGAGCTCATCATCTCCCACACAGGCTATTCGACTCAAACGGTGCCTGTCCAGGGCAGACGTGCCCTTGATCTTCGGCTGACAACGGACGCACCCGATGCCGAAGAAATCGTCGTCGTCGGCTACGGCTCGAAAGAAAAGACGGTGGTATCCGGGTCGATCGCCCAAGCCTCGGGAACCGAAATCCTGGCCAGCCCCTCCGCGAACCTGGGCCCCTCACTGGCTGGGCGCCTCCCCGGCGTCACCATCAACCAACGAAGCGGCGAGCCCGGCCACGACGGCGTCAGCATCCTCGTCCGAGGCCATAACTCCATCGGCAACAACTCCGCGCTCATCGTCGTGGATGGCGTCCCCGGAAGAGACTGGCTTGACCGACTCGACCCCAACGACATCGAGTCGATTACCCTGCTCAAGGACGCTTCCGCTGCCATCTACGGCGCGCGCGCAGCCGGTGGCGTCATCCTCGTCACCACCAAGCGAGGCGCCTTGGGCCAGCCCCGGATTACCTTCAACTACAACCATGGCTTCGTAACCCCGACACGTTTGCCCACAATGGCCGATTCCTATTCCCTCGCTCTCGCCACAAACGTGTTTGACGTCGAAAGTGGACAACCCCCCACCCATTCCCCCGACGACCTCCAGAAGTTCCTCGACG
Source organism: Pseudomonadota bacterium (assembly GCA_022361155.1). NCBI lineage: Bacteria > Pseudomonadati > Pseudomonadota > Pseudomonadota bacterium. The sequence continues at coordinate 8,540 of JAKSBK010000093.1, read as the reverse complement.
GATCAAGTCCCCTAACCCACCCTAATACGGACTGGTATGATCACCTGTTCAAAGACATCTCCCACCAGTCTCGCCAGTCTCTGCAACTAGTAGGTGGTACCGAGGATCTGAAGTACTTTCTCTCCCTAGGAAGGTCGCAACAAGACGGTCTATATACGGGTGGGGTCACCAAATTCACCCAGTACAACCTTCGATCCAAAATCGATACACGCATCACCGATGACCTACGCATCTCCGGGGACGTCGCAGCCCGGCGAGAAAATGGAATAACTACCGGACGCTCTCCATGGTTCATCTTCTGGATGACGCACAGGCAACCATCGACCGACCTCGCCGTATTCCCCGACGGCTCCTACTCGCAGGGCCTGGGAGGCATCAACCCGCTCGCTGTTGTCAGGGAGTCGGGATACCGCAAAAGGCAAGCCAACATTCTCCAAACCACCCTACGATTTGATTACACGATCCCCGGACTCACAGGCCTATCTCTTGATGGGTTCCTCGCAGCCGACAGCTGGAACAGCTTCAGCAAAGACTGGAGCACACCTTGGGACTACTCCACATACGATCCCACCGCCAATACATACACCACCTACCAAAGCTCCTACCAGGACACCATATCCCTAAACGAATATACCAGCCGGAGCTACTCCATCACCCCGAACGTGAAGCTCAACTACGCCAATACTTTCGGAGCACACGATGTCAGCGGATTCATCGCCTACGAGCAAAGAACGGGGAATGGCTCCTGGAATCACGTTGGTAGAAATAAGTTCGCCACCGAGTCGATACAGCAAATATCGGCCGGGAGCGCAGACCCCAGCGAATCCAGAACCCGCGGATCCGCCTCCAAGAGCGCCAGACAGAACTACTTCGGACGCGCTTCCTACACTTACGCGAAAAAGTACATTGTCGATGCCACCGCGCGCCTGGATGGTTCCTCCAACTTCCCCGAGGGAGGACGCTTTGGTTTCTTTCCCGGCGCGTCGGCCGCCTGGCGCATTTCCGAGGAGCCGTTCATGCGTGCTGTTCCGCTGATCGACGAGTTGAAGCTGCGAACATCCTACGGCCAGCTCGGCAACGACCGTGTTACTCCCTTTCTCCATCTGCAGACCTACACACCCACCACCGCCTTCGTAACCGGCACGGGGCAGCTTCTTTCCGGCATACGACCCAAAGGTGCACCAGTCTCCGGCGTAACCTGGGAAACTACCGAGACCATGAACCTGGGCCTCGACACGTCCCTTCTCGATGGAAGGGTCACGGTGACACTGGATGCCTTCCGGAGCACGACCACGGATATGCTCATCGCCCGGCAGGACTCCGTGCCTGCACTTGCGGGCATCGGAACGCTGCCACCCGAGAACGCCGGAACCATGCAAAACAAGGGGATCGAGGCCCTTGTCTCCTATGGTGACAGCATCCGCGACTTCGTTTTCAATGTCTCCGCCAATTTCTCGTTCGCCCGCAACAAGGTGACGTTCATCGATGAAGCCTTCAATGAGACAGCCCCCTGGCAGTCCAAGACTGGCAGAAGGCATGGGACCGGTCTGTACTACGATGCGATAGGCATCTACAGGACCGAAGCGGACCTGCTGCAGTATCCAGCCAAGCTACCCGGGAGTGCACTTGGCGATTTGATCCTCCGGGATGTGAACGGAGATGGTGAGATCACGGGCCTGGACAGGATTCCCATCGCCCTGAATTCAGTACCCGAGATTTCCTTTGGGGTGAACTTCAGCGCCTCGTTCCGAGGCTTTGACCTGTCAGCGTTGCTGCAGGGCCAGGCAAGGGCGATTCGCTCTGTGGGTCTGAAGCCGACACGAGGGGAGAGTATCTACCAGTGGCAAACCGACTACTGGACGCCGGATTTTCCCAACGCCGCTTTTCCAGATATCACCAATGAGGCGAACTACCAGCACAACAGCACTTTTTGGCTGAGAAGCGCGGCCTTCATCAGGTTAAAGACCTTGGAAATTGGCTACACGCTTCCAGACACCATTGCGGACATGCTTGGCCTGGGAAAGACGCGAGTCTACGCCTCGGTGTTTAACATGTTCACGCTCTCGGGCATCAAGGACCTGGATCCAGAGAGTACCGGCGCAACCCAGCATCCGCAGACCAGGGTCGTCAACCTAGGGATTAGAGCGTCCAATTTCTAGATGGACAGCCAGCTTTTGGACAGGAAGAGAGCATGAGAAGCGCGAAGTTGACGATCCTGGCGATGTCGCTTATGGCAACTGCATGCCAGGGCAGTATTCTGGACTTGCATCCCCTGAACGACCTTCCTGCAGAGCTTGTCTTCGCCGACCCAGCGCTGGTGGAGGCATTCGTGAACCAGGCTTACGGCGAGGGTGTCCGTCATGGGTTTTGGCGCCGGGGCGACGTCTGCGTGGACGCGCTTTCCGGCGACGTGAGGCACACCCACTGGCGGGGATCCAAGGAGTTCGTCACGGCGGCTACGACTGCGGACAATGGCGAGGCCGCGACTGCCGGCCTGTGGGGTGCGTCCTATCGCGTCATCAGAAACATCAATATCTTCTTTGCGAATATCGAGTCCTCTGCAGTGGACGCAGACCGGAGGGCACAGCTCATCGCGGAGATGCAGTTCATTCGAGCTTGGATCTATGCGGACCTGATTCGCTGGTATGGAGGAGTTCCGCTCATCGACGAAATCTTCACTACGACGGATACGCATAAGTTTGCCGCGCTCGTGAGGAGCAGCTACGACGAGGTAGTAGCAAGGATCGTGACGGACCTTGACCAGGCAATTCCGCTCCTTCCACCAACGGACAACAATGGCAAGGCCACACAAATGGCGGCCATGGCACTCAAGTCACGGGTGCTGCTGTACGCCGCGAGCCCTTTGAATAACCCATCGAATGACCCGGGGAAATGGATAGCAGCACGGGATGCAGCGAAGGCTGTCGTTGATGCGATAGCTGACCAGACGCTGCACCCGAGCTATGCGGAGGTCTTCCTGTCGACCACGTCGGAGACGCTCTGGGCGCGGACCTTCGCGGGCGGTACTACCGGTCAAGGCCACTCGGTCAACCTTGCCAACAGTCCGAACGGATACAACGGCTGGGGTGGCAACAACCCGCTGCAGGGCTTGGTAGACGCCTATGACATGAGCAATGGGCTGCCGATTACCGATCCTAACAGTGGCTACAATCCGCAAGACCCGTACCTGAACCGGGATCCCCGGTTCTACGCCACGATCAATCACAACGGCGCTATGTGGAAGGGCCGGCAAATCGAGACTTTCAATGGTGGATTGGACACCAAGGAAGGGCCGGTTCAGGATTGGAACGGAACGCACAGTGGTTACTACATGCGAAAGTTTCTCAGGGAGAGTGAGCCGGTTAGCGAAACCGTCCCCAGCACCACGCCTTGGCCGTTTTTCAGAAAGGCCGGTGCGTACCTCAACTACGCGGAAACGCTGCTCGCGCTGGGGGACGAAATCAATGCAAAGATATGGATGAACAAGACTCGGGCTCGAGTGGGCATGCCGGACATCACAGAAACCGGCTGGCCGCTGGTGGAGAGGTATCGCCAGGAAAGACGGGTTGAGCTGGCGTTTGAAGAACACCGGCTGTTTGACATCCTGCGTTGGATGATAGCGGACCAGGTACTGAACACGCCGGCAGGAGGGGTTACCATCGTGAAGGATGCCGCCGGCCTGTTGAGCTACGACTACACGACGAAGAAGCCGATACCGGATAGAGCATTCGATGCCACGAAGCACTACCGGATGCCCATACCGAGAAGTGAGATCGATAAGGCCCCGATGCTTCTACAGAACCCCGGCTACAACTGAGAAGGAACGGCACCCGCGGGCATCGTCATGGAAGTAGCCGGTCACGGGGATCCGAGCCCGTTGTCCGTTTGACTCCTGAGTCCATACTCTCCACGACCGGATCCGCGCACGCAGTCTGCGTGCCGCGCAGCGGTACCGCCTCCGACCTGGCGCTGCCATGGGATCTCGCCGGTGGCAGGCGCTCGGGATGCAGCATGGAATAGACCACGGGAATCAGCAGCAACGTGATCGCCGTCGACGCGGTGAGACCACCAATGACAGCACGCGCCAGCGGAGCCTGGGCCTCGGCACCCTCGCCAACGCCGAACGCGAGCGGCAGCAGGCCGAGGATGGTGGTCATGGTCGTCATGAGGATCGGACGCAGCCTCCGCCGTCCCGCCTCCGAAACCGCGGCGTGTGTGTCCATGCCCTGCGCACGCAGCTGTCCCGCCTGATCGATGAGCAGGATGGCGTTGTTGACCGCGATCCCCCCGAGCATGATACAGCCGATATACGACTGCACGTTGAGCGTGGAGCCGGTCAGCCACAACGCCAGCAGCACGCCGGTGGCGGCAACGGGCACCGAGAGTATGACGACGAAAGGGTCGCGCAACGACTCATACTGGCAGGCGAGCACCATGTAGACCAACACGAGCGCGAGCAGCAGGCTCAAGACGAGCTCCTGCGCCGCCTTTTGTTGCTCCTCGAACGCTCCGGCCAGCACCAGATCGTAGCCGAGCGGTCGCGGGATGCGAGCCAGCTTCGCCTGCACGTCGGCCCCCACCGAGCCCAAATCTCGACCTGCCACGTTGGCGGTCACGCTGACCAGCCGCTGCTGTTCCTTGCGGTCGATCAGGACTGGACCGCGGCCCCGGTCGACCGTCACGACGTTGCGCAAGGCGACCGTGTCTCCGGCCGGCGTCTCGAGCGTCAGGTCCAGGATTTGCTCGAGCGAGAGCCGTTCCGCGTCCCGGAACTGCACGAGAATGCGGTACTGCTTGCCGTGCGGCCGGTATTCGCCGGCCTGGCGCCCTGCCACTGCAATCTCAATGACCTCTGCTACCTGGCGCGCGCTTAGCCCCAGCTGTGCGGCCTTATCTGTCTCGACGCGCAGCTCCGCCTGCGGGACTCCGTCCTTGCGCGTGCTCTCGACGTCCGTGACGCCGGGCACGTCTGCGAGCGCCTCGACGACTCGCGCGGCAAGCGCGTCGATCGTCGCAAGCTCGAGTCCCCGAACCTCCACCGTGAGCCCTTCCCCGGCATTGCCAAGCACTCGCTCGAGCACGAACTGTCCTTGCGGCGCCCGAGTCCGCACGATCATGCCTGGGATGCGATTATCGAGTCTGCGCCGTAAATCAGCGGCTATTTCTGCGTTGGATCGTTTGCGTGCCGTCGCTGGCACGAGCGAGAGCTGAATCCTGCCCCGCGCACCGCTGTCGGGCCGGTAGCCAGACGAACCCACACTAACGACGGTCGCGCGTGCCTCCGGCACGTGGGGCTCGATCATCCTCTCCATGAGCTGCGTCTGTCGGTCCACCAGATCGAGCCGCGTGCCGAGCTCCATCTCGCCGCTCAGCCTCACTTCTCCCTCGTCGCTCGGTGGCATGAATTCGTGCCCGACGAGCGGCCACAGCCACAGGCTGAGCGCTGTGGCGCCGCTTGCCAAGGCCAATGTGATCAGCCGCCTGCGCAACGCCGCCTGCAGGAGGTCGCGATAGGCTTCGCCAAGCCTGCTCATCGACTTACCCGCGCTGGCGACGAAGCGGCGCGTCCAGCCCGCACCTCCACCGTCGCGGCCCTCCGCATCGCCCAGGAGCCGCGAGGCAAGCATCGGCACCAGGCTGAGCGCCACCAGCAGTGCGCAGATCAGGGAAAACCCGACCACGAACGCGAGCTCACGAAACAGCAGACCAGCCACGCCGCGTACGAACATCAGCGGCAGGAAGATGATCAAGGTGGTGATCGTGCTTGCGACGATCGCGCCCGCCACCTCGCGTGCTCCGGCGACCGCAGCTGCCTGGCTGGGTTCGCGCTCCTCGCTGCGGCGGCGGAAGATGTTCTCGAGCACGACAATCGAGCTATCGACCATCATGCCGACCCCCAGCGCAAGGCCACCGAGCGTCATCAGATTCAAGCTGAAGCCGCCGAGGTAGACCAGCGCGAAGGTGGCGATCACCGAGATCGGAATCGCGAGCGAGATGATCAGTGTACTGCGCACGTTCCGAAGGAAGAACAGCAACACGAGAACTGCCAATCCACCACCATACATCACCGAGTTGGCCACATTGGAGATCGAGCGCTCGATCAGGTTTCCCTGGTTTATTACCGGAATTATCTCGATCTGTGGAAAGTCTTGGTTGATGCGTTCGATCTCCGCCAGGACTCGCTGGGAAACCTGAACCGTGTTGGCGTCCGCTTGCTTGCGGATCGCGACGCGCAAGCCGAGTTGACCGTTGACACGCACGATCCGGGTTAGCTTCTCGTAACCATCGATGACCGTGGCGAACTGGCCCACGGTGACAGGAGCGCCTTGGCGCACGGTGACCACCGTCTGACGGATCTCGTCGAGATTGCGGTATTCCGCCGGCGTCCGCAGGCGCACCTCATGGCGCCCGTCCTCGATCTCTCCCGCAGGCAGGTCGACGTTCGAGTCGCGGATCGCCCTTAGCACCCGCTCGAGCGGCAGCTCGAGCGCTCGGATGCGTTCGGGATCGAGCTCGACCCTGATCTCCCGATGGTAGCCGCCCCACAGATCGACCTGTGCCACGCCGGGCAAGCGTGCGAAACGGTAGCGTACGTGTTCCTCGATCAGCTCGGTGAGCTCGACCGGGTCGAGATTGCTGGCGATACCAAGCAGCACAACCGGAAAGCTGGCGATGTCGAACTTGCGGATCTGCGGCCGAGTGACGTCCTCAGGCAGCTCGTTTAGCTCGTCCTCGAGACGCGAGCGCACGTCCTGTGCAGCGACATCGATGTCGATGCCCCACGCGAACGCAACCCTCACGCTGCTGTTGCCCTCCGACGAGATCGACGTAATTTCCTCGACCCCAGGCACCGTGGCAATGATCTCCTCGATCGGTTGCGTAACCAGGCGCTCCATGACCTCCGGTGCGGCGCCCTCGTAGCCGGTACGCACCGTAAGCCGGGGCATCTCGATCTCGGGCAGCATGTCGATGCGCAGGCGCGACAGCGAGGCAGCGCCGAGCGTGAGCACGATGAACGTCACCATCGCGGTGAAGATTGGACGGCCCACGCTGAACCCCGGCAGGTTCACGGCTGCCCGTCCGCGCCGGTTGCTGGACCAGCTTCTGCGATTTGGATTTCCGATCCGTCATCGATGAGCTGCTGGCCAAGGGTCACGACGCGCCCGGAGACGCCCTCGCCTTCAACCTGGACCCGGCCACCCTGCCGAATGCCTACGCGCACCGCCCTCCACGCGACGTGCTTGCCGACCTCATCGAGCACGAACAAGCCGTTCCGGCCCTTGCGCACGGTCAGCGCCGAAAAGGGAACGATGGTGGCGTCCTTCACCCGCTCTAGGACGACCTCGGCCCGTATGAACATGCCCGGCTTGAGCAGATGCTCGCGGTTCGGAACCTCGAGCTCCATGCGAGCTTGACGTGAGCTCTTCTGGAATACCGGGGCGATGCGACCAATCTGGGCGCTGAAGCTCCTGCCGGGAAACGCATCGGTCGTGACCCTCGCCGTCTGCCCCGGCCGTACCTGCGCGTACTCCTTTTCGGTGACGTAAACGACAGCGTTGAGCGGCTCGAGATCGACTACCGTCATGAGCGGACTGCCCGGCGCCACGCTGTCTCCTTCGGCGACATGACGCTCGGCTACGACGCGCCTGTCGTCGCCATCGGCCCAGACCGCTGCCACTTTGGTGTAGCTGGATCGGATGCGCGAACGGGCAAGCGTCGCCTGTGCCCGCTTGACCCGTGCCCTCGCCACTTTCACGCGGGTGGCACCCGCCACGTGCCGAGCCTCGGCGCTGTCCAGATCCGAGTCGGACACGACACCGCTGGCTCGCAGTCCACGCAAGCGCTCCAGCTCCCGCGTGGCGAGAACGAGGCCACTTTCGGCGTCCGATACATTCGCGCGCGCCACGGCCAGCTCCGCCGCGGCCTCGCTCACGCCCTGACTCTGCTCGGCGTCGTTCAGCTCGGCCACGACCTGACCCCGCGTGACCTCGTCAGCCAGGTCCACCAGCAAGCGCTCCACACGCCCACTGACGTGGGCAGCCACGACGAAACGGGATTTCGCCTCGATCGTGCCGGAAAAGGTCCGCCGCAGCTCGATCGGCGCTCGCATGACCGCCGCCACCTCGACCGGCGCCGGATCACGCCGGGGTGAAGGACGTGCGGACGCTTCGTCGTCCGCGAGGCGGGCGGCGATCGCAAACCCGACAAGCCCGAGCACGGCCGCAACGACGATGAGTGCTTTGCTGCGCACGTGTTCTGCCGGGATCTAGCATTCGATCCTGGGCCACCGCCAGGCCCCCTACCCGGCCGGCCCGCATTTCAACGATGTGGACGCCTGGCTTTATTGGGCTGGACGGCGAGGCCCCGGCTTAGGGCCCGCCGAAGAATAACTCGATCGGTTGCGGCCGTGCAGGGCGGCGCGCTCGCGGCTTTCGTCCTCGCAAAAATCCTCGCAATAGCGCTGCTATTGCTGCGGTTTTTCCTCCGGGCGCGCCGGCGATCGCATCCACCCTGCGCAGCCGGCCTCGACGAGTTATTCT
>JAKSBK010000092.1 GCA_022361155.1 Pseudomonadota bacterium | reverse complement strand
GGCTGTCAGACCTCCGGGACACGGGCCTCTGGTCACCTCTTGTGGGCACTCGTCTTGATCGGCGCCGTCGTGCAGCTGCTCCGCCGCCTGGGCCATTCTGAACAGGAACCAGCCGGCAAGCGCTAGGCCTTGCGAGAGCCCCGAGTCGTTTGTCGTCGGCGCCTGGCGGGCGGCCTCTCGCGGCAGGCCAGGTAGCGGGATTGAAAACTGGGGACGGGCACTACTTGGACGTTGATTCGGCAGCAAGCCGCGCGTGCTCGCGCACGGTCTGCCAGTCCATGCGCAGCGGTTTCGTGCGCGTCCGCGCTAGCTGGCTGACTTGATCGGCGATGGCTGCGCGGCGGTCGCCCGGTTGAGGGTGGGAGCTCAGCCAGGCCATGGCTGCCGGTTGCTCGCCTTGTTTGGCTTCCAGCAGCTCGAAGAATCCTGCGAGCGCCATGGGATCGAGCGCTGCCGCATGCAGGGTCGTGACCGCTTGCGTGTCGGCCTCGCTTTCTTGCTCGCGCCCGTAGCTCGTGAGCACGCCCTGCTCGATCAGCCGCCCTGCCAGCGAGTGCACGCTGGCCACGTCGCCAAAGAGGAGCGACAGCGCGCCCCACAATCCCAACGACTGAGCCATGCGCTCGATGCCGTGCCGCAGCGTGACGTGTGCCATTTCGTGAGCAAGTACGCCCGCGACCTGCCCTGGATCCGGCGCTGACTCGAGCAGCCCCGCGAACACCACGATCTGCCCGCCGGGCAGCGCGAAGGCATTGACGACCTCGGAGTGGACGACATGCACGTGAAACGTGATCCTCTCGTGAGCCAGCTGCGGTGGTCCAGCTACATGCGGCCTGAGGCGTTCGACCAGCGACTGCACGGCTTCGAGCAGCACGGGGTCGCTCGTGCGCGGCCCACCGAGCTGCATGCCCTCGATGGCGCTCGCGCCGATTTGCGCGTCCACGCTCCAGGGCACGTTGCGCACCACAGCAGCGCCGGCGGCGCGGATGCCCAGGTAGGCGCCGAGCAACACGGCCACGAGCACGGCGGCCAAGACTCCAATGGAAAGGCCCAGCCGTTTACGATTCTTGCGCTCGGTTTCGGCGCCGGAGGCCAGTTGCTGTCTGATCCCGGCGCCGGCCGCTTCGATCAATGCCCGTTCGAAGCCGGGGCGCTCGCAGCTCATGGTCAGGCTGCGGTCCGGCGCGTGGCAGAACAGCACGCGTCCGCTGGCTCCACCACGCTCGACCTCGCACTGGTCGTAGGACAGATCGAAGCTGCGGGCGCCCGCGCTTTCGGCGCGCAAGCCCTGGTCGCCAACCTCGATGTCCGCGTCCGCCTGCTTCGCTCGACCCTGTTCATCGTAGTAGACGCGGCCGGGGAAGCGCTGAATCATGGTCGGCAGTCGGATCCGTGCGATCGGTACAAATGGCTATCGGTACGGCCAGTACGAGTACGATCAGTACAAGTACGATCAGTACAGGATGCGCGAGCGGATGCTCGCATCGAGCTTCGCCATCTTGGCGTGAACCTCATCCGAGACCGTCTTGTCGAGGTCCATCACGAGGTAGCCGATGCTGGCGTCGGTCGAAAGCACCTGGCTCTCGATGTTCGCCTTGGCTTCGGACACGATGCGGTTGATCTGACTTAGCACGCCGGGCACGTTGCGGTGCACATGCAGGATACGGTGGCGGCCGTCGAGCGGCGGCGGCTCCACCTGGGGGAAATTCACCGCACCGGCGCTGATGCCCTGATTGATGAACTTGAGCAGGCTCGTGGCCACCTCGCGACCGATCGCTTCCTGCGCCTCCGTGGTGGCCCCCGCGATGTGGGGTGTAAGGAACACGTTCGGCAGTCCGCGCAGCTCGCTGTCGAACTCGGCCTGGTTGACCGCAGGTTCGTCCGGAAACACGTCGATGGCCGCTCCTCCGATCTGACCGCTGCGCAGGGCAGCGGCGAGCGGGCCGATCTGCACCACGCTGCCCCGGCTAGCGTTGAGCAGCTTGGCCCCGGGCTTCATGGCAGCGAGCTGCTGCGCACCGATCATGTTGCGGGTCAGCGGTGTAGCCGGCACGTGCAGGGTCAGGAAGTCCACCTCGGGCAGCAGCTCCTCGAAGCTGCGGGTGGGGCGGTTGTTACCGAGCGGCAGCTTCTTCAGGATGTCGTAGAACAGGACACGCATCCCAACGCCCTCGGCCAGCACACCCACCTGGCTGCCGATGTGCCCGTAGCCCACGATGCCCAGCGTCTTGCCGCGGACCTCCACGCAGCCCTGCGCGCTCTTCTCCCAATGCCCCTGGTGCATGAGCATGGATCGATCACCCAGCTTGCGGGCCAGGACGATCACCTCGGCCAGTACGAGCTCCGCCACGCTGCGCGTGTTGCCGAAGGGTGCGTTGAACACGGGGACGCCTCTCAGGTTGGCGGCGTCCAGGGCGACCTGGTTGGTGCCGATGCAGAAGCAGCCCAGCGCGAGCAAGCGCCGCGCCTGGGCGAGCGTGGCGGCGCTCACTCGGGTCTTGCTGCGTATACCGAGCACATGCACGTCGCGGATCCGCTCGCCGAGCTCGGGCTCGGACAGGGCGCCTTTGAGCAGCTGCACGCTCAGACCATCCTCCTCGAACAGCGACACCGCGTTCGAGTGGATGTTTTCGAGCAGAAGCACCTTGATCTTGTGCTTCGGGTAGGAGGTCAGCGGACCGGATTGCGGCTCAGGCATCGGTTGCACCCGCGTCCTCGGATAGCAGCGAAGCGGGGGTCTCGCCACGTGCCGGGAAGAAGGTGCCCCGCTCGGTATAGATCGCGGCCACCAGTCGGGCGGGCGTGACGTCGAAGGCCGGGTGCGGGCATTCGATGCCGGGCGCGACCAGGGTCACGCCAGCGAGCTCGGCCACTTCGTTTCGCGGACGCTGTTCGATGGGGATGCGCTCGCCGTCGGCCGTGGCGAGGTCCACGGTGCTCCACGGAGCTGCCACGTTGAAGGGAACGCCGTGCGCATGGGCGAGAACGGCCAGGCCGTAGGTGCCGATCTTGTTGGCCACGTCGCCGTTGGCAGCGATTCGATCGCTGCCCACCACGCACGAGCTCACCACGCCCCGTTTCATGAAGTAGCCGGCCATCGAGTCGGTGATGACTTGCACCTCGATGCCATCCTGCTGGAGCTCCCAGGCCGTGAGCCGCGCGCCCTGCAGATACGGGCGGGTCTCGCCGGCCAGCACGCGCACGCGCTTGCCCATGGCCGCGGCCGCCCGGATCACGCCCAGCGCCGTACCGTACCCGCCGGTCGCCAGCGCCCCCGCATTGCAGTGGGTCAGCACGGTCGCCTCGTCCGGCAGCTGCGCTGCTCCCGCCCGCCCCATGCGCTGGCAGGCCTGCACGTCTTCGGCATGGATCGCCTCGGCTTCCTGCTGCAGGGCCTGCGCCCGCTGACGAGGCGCGAGCCGAGCCACCTGCGCCGCTCTGCGAGCCATACGGGCGATCGCCCAACCCAGGTTCACGGCCGTGGGACGGGCTGCGCCGAGGACTCTGCCGGCGATGCCGTTCGCCACCAGGAACCCTGCAGCGTCGCTCTGGTCGCGGCGAGCCTGCAGCACGAGGGCGTAGGCAGCCGCGATGCCGATCGCCGGGGCACCCCGAACCACCATGTCCCGGATGGCCGCGACGACCTCATCCGCAGTGGCGTAACGCAGGTACACGATCTCGGCCGGCAGCCGGCGCTGATCGAGCATCACGACCTCGCCCCGGCCGGGGTCAAGCTCCACGGCGAAATAGGGAGCCTGGCTGAGCGGTTCGCGCGAAAGCTCGGGGCGCACGTTCACGAGCCGAGCCGCTTTCGGAGGATGTCGTTCACGAGCACGGGGTTCGCCCGGCCGCACGTGGCGCGCATGACCCTGCCGACAAAAAAACCAAGCAGGTTGGTCTTGCCGCGCTGGTACTGCTCGACCTGCGAGGGGTGCGCGGCAAGCACGTCACGCGCCACCGCATCGATCTCGCCGGCGTCGCTCAGCTGAGCCAGCCCGCGAGCCTCGATGATGCTGTGGGCGCCCTGTCCTGTCCGCGTCATCTCGGCAAACACCTCCTTGGCCATCTTGCCGCTGAGTGTACCGCTGTCGATGCTCTCGAGCAGTTCAGCCAGCGCCTCGGGGCGCACCGGAAACTCGGCGTCGAGCCCATGCGCCCGTACATGGCGCATGACCTCCGAGTGCATGAAGTTGGCCATCTTCTTGCCGGCTTCGCGCTGCGGGTGGTTAGGGCTGGCGTGCGAGAGCGCCCGGACCGCTCGCTCGTAGAAGTCCGCCAACCTGGGATGCGACGTGAGCACCGTTGTGTCGTATGCCGTCAGTCCGAGCTGCTGCTGCCAGCGCTCGCGCTTGGCTCGCGGCAGCTCGGGCAGCGACTCGCGCAATGCGGCGACCTGCGCCTCGCCGATCACGAGCGGAGGCAGGTCAGGGTCTGGAAAGTAGCGATAGTCTTGTGCCTCTTCCTTGCCGCGCATGGGCACGGTCTTGCCCGCGGCTTCGTCCCAGCCACGCGTCTCCAGCACCACGCGACCCCCGCCGGCGATCAAGGCTTGCTGGCGCGCTATCTCGTACTCGATGGCGTGCCGCACGAAGCGAAACGAGTTGATGTTCTTGAGCTCAACCCGGGTTCCAAGCTCGTGCTGTCCGGCTGGCCTGATCGACACGTTCGCGTCGCAGCGGAAGGATCCCTGCTCGAGGTTGCCGTCGTTGACGCCCACGTACATCAGGAGCTCACGCAGACACCTGAGATAGGCCTCGGCTTGTCCGGCGCTGGCCATGTCCGGTTCGCTGACGATCTCGATCAGGGGCACTCCCGCCCGATTGAAGTCCACCAGGGTTTGCTTGGCCTCGCCCACACCGTGCAAGTTCTTGGCGGCGTCCTCTTCGAGGTGGATGCGCGTGATGCCCACGATCGTGTCGCCGCCTGCACCGCCCTCGCCGGGGATGGCGAGCTTGCCGCGCTCGTTGAGAGGCAGCTCGTATTGCGAGATCTGGTAGCCCTTGGCCAGATCGGGGTAGAAGTAGTTTTTGCGCGCGAAATAGCTCGTTTCGCGCACCTCGCAGCCGAGCGCCAGGGCGGCGCGGACCGCCATCTCGACCGCGGCCGAATTGGCTACCGGGAGCGCTCCTGGAAGGCCGAGGCAGACGGGACACACCTGGGTGTTCGGTGGCGCGCCGTACTCGGTCGAGCAGGGGCAGAAGAGCTTGGAGCGCGACAGAAGCTGGGCGTGGACTTCCAAGCCTATGGTACTTTCAGAGGGGGGCAGCATGGGTTGCGCGTTCGTCGTGTCGAGCAGCACGGCGGCCGGGACGCCGGCTGCTACCCCGATGAGGCGGACCTTGGCCAGCGGATGCGCGTGCGCGAAGATAGAACAAGCCAGGCGGCGGGCAAGCTGCTGGTGGTGGATGACAGCGCCACCATCCGCAAGGTGATCCAGCAGCATCTCGAGGGCGCCGGCTACCGGGTGGAGATAGCGGAGTCCGGCGAGCAGGCCTTCGAACGCTGCTTGCGCGAGCGCTTCGACCTCGTGGTTTCCGATGTCACCATGGGGGCGCTCAGCGGGATGCAGCTGTGCCGCCTGCTTCGCGCCGATCCGGTCACCTCCCGCATGCCCGTGGTGCTGTTGACCGCGCGCACGGATCCGCGCAGCCGCTTCTGGGGGCGGCACGCGGGAGCCGATGCGTACTTGACCAAGGATCGGGTGCACCAGGACCTGGTGGCCCTAGTGGGCCGGATCTTCGCGCGGCTGCCGGACGACAAGCGCGCTAGCCTGCTGCCGCCACGCCGCGCCGCGGATCCGCTGGAGCGCCTCTCGAAGCTGCTCGACGACCTGCTGTTCAAGGCGGTCATGGCAAGCGATGTGCGCCGGCTCGCATCCGAGGCCAAGGATCGCAAGGCCTTCAGCCGTGCGGTCTTGTCGCTGGCTGCAGAGGTCGCTGACTACGCGTACTTGGTGTTCCAGCTGCACGCGCCGCCCGGGTCGACCTATGCGCTGCACGCGCGCGACCCCTGGCCGGAGCCCGCGAGCAAGCAGGCGCTTGCCGCGCTCGATTTGCCCGACGACGGCGAGCTCGACGTCGTCGTCGAAGAGGCTGGGACCGGCGAGCAGCTGGCCAGCAGCGGCGCCGCCCTACACGCTGGCAAGGCCCGGCGCTTCAACGTCAGCTCGGGAGGCGAGACGCTCGGTGTCCTGATCGCGTACTCGGGTCGCCGCCGCCGGACGCCTGCGGACGCCGAGACCTTGCAGGTGCTGGCCGACGAGATCGGGCTCGCGGCCAAGAACGTGTTCCTCATGGAGGCGACCAGCCGTCTGGCGTTTACGGATCCGTTGACCGGGCTCAACAACCGCCACCACACCGCACAGTTTCTGGACCAAGAGGTCGAGCGGGCTCGGCGCTACCGCAATGCGCTGTCGATCATCCTGTGTGACGTCGACCACTTCAAGTCGGTCAACGACACCTACGGGCACAACGTCGGCGACGACGTGCTGCGCAGCGTATCCCACGCACTCGCCAAGACCATGCGCAAGGTTGACGTCGTGGGCCGTTGGGGAGGAGAGGAGTTCCTGCTCGTGCTGCCCAATACGGGCGAGTCCGGCGCGCGCATCGTGGCCGAACGCCTGCGCCGCCACATCGAAGCAGCCCCCGCCCATGATCCTGGGCCACGAAGCGTCACCATCAGCCTGGGCGTGGCGAGCTACCGCGGCGGGAGCAGCGCCGAAGCCTTCGTGGAGCGTGCCGACCGGGCCCTATACGAGGCCAAGCGCCGCGGGCGTAACCGCGTCGAGCTGGCCACCTGAGGCGTCGGGTCCAAGTAACCTCGCCACCTCGATTTCGATCCATCCCGCCCAGCTGTGTTGCGCCGCCTTCAAATACAGGGAGCATTCGCACGCCGGCGCGCCTTGCTGTACGGGCGCCTCGAAGCCGATCTGGCGAGGTTATCCTGGCCCGGCGCCTGACGGGCTTGCGGCCGCGCAGAAACTGGAACCATGGAGCAGCGCGAGCAACTGCCGTTCGGGGGCTGGCTGGCTTACAGGCCTGGTTGGCTAAAACCGCGCCGAGCGGACGATTTGCTGGCGCGTCTCGGCGGGGAGCTGGCGTGGGAGCAGCGCGAAATCGTGCTGTTTGGCAAGCGCGTCATGCAGCCGCGCCTGGTGGCCTGGGCGGGTGAGCCCGCGTATCGCTATTCGGGTCAGACGCTCGAGCCGCGGCCCTTTGTCGCGGGTCTTGACGAGCTGCTTCACGAGGTAGGCGCTGCCGCGCACAGTCGCTTCAATCACATCTTGTGCAACCGCTATCGTTCGGGCGGCGACAGCATGGGCTTTCACGCGGACGACGAACGCGAGCTCGGTCCGGACCCGATCGTGGCGATCCTGTCGCTCGGCGCTGTGCGACGCCTGGGCCTGAAACCTCGCAAGAGGAAGGCAGCTCCGGCGCGCTGCTACCAGCTCGGTCACGGGAGCTTGCTCGTCATGGGCGGTAGCTGCCAGCGCCACTGGCTGCACGGCGTGCCGCGCGCGGCTGGACAGGTAGGTGAACGCATCAGTTTGACGTTTCGTTGGATAACCCGACCCCGACGGCACCATCTTGACGCGTATCGTCACCGAGGGTGAGCTCGCGCTGGACCCGCCGGGCATCGTGCTGCCGATCGCCAGCCTTATGCCAAGTTAGCCCGCATCGGCTAGGGCAGCGAGCCCAGGGCCTCGCGCACGTCCGCTGCGAGCTCGCTCTGCTCCAGCGCATGTGCGAGCGCGAGCAGCCGGGATTCCGAGAAGGCCGGTCCGCATAACTGAAGTCCGATCGGCAGCCGTTCGGGCGCCAGGCCGCAGGGCACGCTCATGGCGGGGATGCCCGCAAGACTCGCGGGCAGCGTGAAGATGTCCTGCAGGTAGTGCTCAAGCGGATCGAGCGCTGTCTTGCCAAGCTCGAAGGCCACGGTCGGCGCCGTCGGGGTGATCAGGACGTCGCAGTGTTGAAAGGCGCGCTTGAAATCTTCGACGATCAGGGTCCGCACCTTCTGCGCCTTGAGGTAGTAGGCTTCGTAGTATCCCGCCGAAAGCGCATAGGTTCCCAGCATGATGCGGCGCTTGACCTCGGTGCCGAAGCCGTTCGCGCGAGTCCTGGCGTAGGTGCTGTGCAAGTCCGGCGCGTCCGCGCGGTTGCCGTAGCGCAGGCCATCGAAACGCGCGAGGTTCGAGGAAGCCTCGGCCGGTGCCACGATGTAGTAGGCAGCGACCGCGTACCGGGCGTGGGGCAGGGACACGTCCAGGAGCGTGCAGCCGAGCTTTTCGATCTGCGCCAGCGCATCCTGCACCGCGAGGGCAACCGCGGCCTCCTTGGTTTCCGACAGGCACTGGCGCACCACGCCCACGCGCAAACCCCGCACGTCGTGGCCGCAGGCAGCCTCGTAGTCCTCGCTCGGTGCGTCTGCGCTCGTGGCGTCGCGGGGGTCGTGACCGGCGATGACCCTCAGCAGGCATGCGGTGTCGCGCGCGCTGCGTGCGATGGGTCCCACCTGATCGAGCGACGAAGCAAAGGCCACCAGGCCGCTGCGCGAAACGCGGCCATAGGTTGGCCTGAGCGCGCTGAGCCCGCAGTAGGCCGCTGGCTGGCGCACGGAGCCGCCCGTGTCGCTGCCGATAGCCGCGCTGCACAGGCGGGCGGCGACCGCCGCCGCCGGCCCACCGGACGAGCCACCGGGCGTACGCCCAAGGTCCCAGGGGTTTTTGACCGGTCCGAAAGCGGAGTTCTCGTTGGACGAGCCCATGGCGAACTCGTCCATGTTGAGCTTGCCGATGAGCACCGCATCCTCGGTACGCAGTCGCTCGATAACGCCCGCGTCGTATGGTGGGATATAGCCCTCGAGCAGGCGCGAGCCGCACGATGTAGCTATCCCTTGCGTGCAAAGGTTGTCCTTGATGCCGATCGGAATGCCGGCGAGCACCCCTGCCTGGCCCCGCTCGAGGCGCTCGTCTGCTCGCGCGGCCTGCTCCAGCGCATCCCGCGCGTCCAGGTGGATGTACGCGTTCAGCTTGGGGTCGAGGTGAGCGGCGCGCTCCAGGTAACCCCGGGTGAGCTCGGTAGAGGTCACCCGTCCGGCTCGAAGGGCAAGACGCTGCGCCTCGAGGCCATCTCGCATCAACTCGGCGGGGCTGGCGGCTCCCATGGTCCGCTAGTCGTCCCAGGGCACCTTGGGTACGGCGAAGGCCCCTCGAGCATGGGCGGGAGCCTGGTCGAGGACCGTTTTCCGCGCCAGGGAAGGTTCGGGCCGGTCGGCTCGCATGCGCGCAGGGGCGGATAATGGATGCAGGGTCGGCAAGACGCCGCTGACGTCCAGTCCATCGAGCTGCGCCATGTAGTCGAGGATACGGTGCAGGTCGGAGCGCAGCCTCTCGCTTTCCCGCTCGCTCAGCGCCAAACGAGCAAGCTCCGCCACGTGCTGGACCTGCTGCTGGCTGATGGTGGGCCCGCTCACCGCATGCCCGCATAGCAGCCCGAGGCAGCACCGGCCAGATCTTCGGACCCCGGCTCGGTTTTTTCCGCGGGATCAGCCTCACAAACGCCGCAGCACGGGCCCGGTGCCCTGCTGGACGGGGAACGTACCCAATAGTAGGACGTTGACACACCTCGTGCTGGCTTCTAACTACAATGCTCGGGGTCTAATGGGAGCTGTGACGAAACCGTACATTGCGTGCTGAAGTGCCGGAGATCGCATGTGATTGACGATGCGCCGCGGCATTGGTAGGTTTAATCACGTCGTATAATTGCGATGAAAGCGAATATTCTAACCTGGCTCTGTGACACCCTGGCCCTGCCTACGGTGGTGCATCACGCCGATGGATCGCTATCCATCAATGAGCCCGCAAGGGTTATTCTGGGCGAGAGCCCCAGCGGCGCCTCGCTCGAGGCTACCCTTGGGAGGCTGCTGGGAGACGGGCTGTCGAGCGAGGAGTCCCGCTCGTTGATAGCTCGAGTGCGGGATGGGCAGCCGGTAGCCCACCGCGTCGGGCGTCCTGGCAGCCGCGTCTGTCTGCTGGGCATGCCTGGCGAGCGGGCTAGTGGGGTGTGGGTGGTCGTGGCCGGAGAGAGCACCGCCAGGGGCTTGCAGGGCTCGACACCCGACTCGGAGCTCGCCGCGGGTGTTTCGCACGAACTGGCCAACGCCCTGGGCGCGATTGCCGGCTGGGCTCAGCTGGCGCGCAAGGGGACGCGCGTGCAGGAGGCCCTCGAGGTCATCGAAGACAGTGCCACCGCTGCTTGCGTCACCGCGCGTCACATGCTCGGAGGGCGCGCACAGCGCGAAGCCAACAGCGACCCCGTGAGCGTGTCAGCGGTCGCTGGCGAAGCCGTTCGCTTGATGGCTCCCACCGCCATGCGCGCCAAGGTGAAGGTCCAGCGCGATATTGAACCCGACCTCTTCGTCAGCGGCCTGCGCAGCGATCTTTGGTCGGTGATCTGGAACCTGCTGGCCAACGCGATCGAAGCCCTTCCAGCTGCCGGTACGGTCTGGCTCACGGCTCACAGCGACGGGGACGCCGTCATCATTCAGGTGGCGGACAATGGGCCCGGCATGAACCAGGAGCTTAGAAGGCAAGCTTTTCGCCCGTTCTTTACGACCAAGGAGAGCGGCAGCGGCTTGGGCTTGCATCTGGTCCAACGTGCGGTGGAGACGCTCGGCGGAACCGTCGAGCTTTCGAGCGGCATGGACCAGGGAACCCGCGTCCGGGTCGAGCTGCCCTGCGCGACGGCTCCGGCCCAGGCGCCGTCCAAGGTCGAGCGTCATTCGAGCGGCGTCTTCGCAACCGACCGCCCGATGGCCAGTACACGCGTTCTGGTTGTCGACGACGATCCCGGCACGCGCGAGCTGCTTTCGACCGCCCTGTCCATCCACGGTGCGCGCGTGGTTACCGCGGCCAACTCCCAGGATGCGCTGGACGCCGCCGGCCCCTTCGACGTGGCGCTGATCGACTTGCTGCTTAGCGACGACGATCTTCCGCCCGATGCACCCGGCCAGGCCCTGCTCGCAAAACTCCGAGCCCAGGGCAAGGTCAACGCCGCATTGCTCATCTCGGGCACGGAGCCGCTGGACGTTCCCATGCCCGGCGGCGAGGCCAACGGCTACATACGCAAGCCGTTTCAGCTCGATGACTTGCTGGACCGCGTGCGCGAGACGTTGGATCGGCACGGGAAGGGGCAAGCCCTCAGCGAAGGCGCGTAGTTCCCGTTCCAGCATGGCACCAGAGCCGCTTTCGTTCTCGAAAAACCTCGGAATAGCAGCGCTGCTTCGCAGGGCCGGGACGAGGAGGTAAGCCGCTATGGCGCCATGCTGAACAGGAACGGGTTAGCCCCAGGTGACCGCTGGCAGGGGGTTGCCGGGTCGGGCGAAGAGGTAGCCTTGAAACAGGTCGCAGCCGATCGCTGCCAGGACATCGCACTCTTCGCGGGTTTCCACGCCTTCGGCGATAAGGTGAACGCCCATGTCGCGGCATAGCTCCGCCATGGAGCGGATGAGCTTTTGTTTGGTGGGTATGCGGTGGACGCAGTGCACCAGGCCCTGGTCGAGCTTGGCCACCTCGGGCTCGAGCAGAGCGAAATTCGACAGCCCGGCATAGCCGGCACCGAGGTCGTCCACAGCAACGCTCGCTCCGCAGGCACGGATGGCTGCAATCCGCTCACGCACATCGGTGACTTCGGAAAGCCCGGCTCGCTCGGTGATCTCAAACACCACCCGCTCCGCGATCGCAACCAGGTCAGAGCCAGCGTCGAGCAGCAGCGGGTCTCCCAGCTCAGCCGGGTGCAGGTTGACAAACAGCTTCTCCGGGCGGTTCAGCATGGGCTTTGCAACGCTGCGTCGGATCAGCTTACCCAACTCCTGCAGCCGTCCCAGCCGCTCGGCCGCCGAGAACAGCGCGCCCGAATGAGCCATCGACGGTTCGCCCGAGCGCACCAGGGCCTCGAAACCGAAGATCTCGCGTTGGGACCACTTCACGATGGGCTGGTAGTGAATCACGAGGCGCGCGAGCGCTCGATCGAAGGCAGCCTCCAGCTCACCCCGGGCGCCGTACGCCAAGGGGTCGCTGCTCACGATCTGCATGGCTTCTCGCTGCATGCGTGCCATCCGGGTCACCTGGATCGCTCGCTCGGCGATCCGGGCCAACTCCATGGTGTCCACCGGCTTGACCAGGTACTTGAAGGCGCCTTTGTCGAGCGCCTCGATGGCCGTCTCGGCGCTGGGTACGCCTGTGACGAGCACGACCTTGACGCTGTCGTCGAGCTCGCGCAGCGCGCGAAGCAACGCCAGACCATCCATCCCGGGCATCGTGATGTCCGTGATCACCGCATCGACCCGGCTCCTGCTGAACACTGCCAGTGCTTCGCTCGAGCCCCGGCAGGCCACGACCTCGCAGCCGGCGGCCTCGAGATGGCGAGCGTAGGCCTGCAGCAGCAGGTCCTCGTCCTCCACGACGAGCACGCGGCCTTTGATCGCAGGGGATTCGTTGCGCGTTTGGCTGGTGCGGGGCGGGTAGTGCAGTCCAAGCATCTCCTGCACAACCGGTCGCATCCGCGCCAAGTCCTTGGACTTGCGGACAAAACGCTGAACCCCACCGCGATTGAGCGCCTCGAGCATGTCGTTGGCGTCGCCATGGCCGGTCATCAGCACACGCTTCGCCTCGGGCCAGCGCCTGAGGGCGACTTCGAGGAGCGAAATCCCGTCCTTACCGGGCATGACCAGGTCGGCGAGAATCAGGTCGATCTTGTTGGACTCGAGCAGGCGCAGCCCTTCGTCGACCCCCTCGGCAACGTGAACGTGCACGTTGTGCGACCGCAGATCGCGCCGCAGGGCCCGCCCCACGGCCGGGTCGTCGTCCACGACCAGCAAGTTGGCCTCTCGCAGCGGTTCCCCCAGCGAGCGACGGCGTGCTTCCTGCACCAGATCGTCAAGCAGCCCCCTGAGCTCCATGCCCGGTAGGGGCTTGACCAGCACCCGGTGCACCCTGGCGCGGTTGATCGAACCTGCCAGCACCTCGGTATCCGGCTTGCCCGTCATGAGCGCACGCACGACGTGCGGCCACTGTTCGCGTACGGTCTCGAGCAGCTTGAGGCCGCTGACTCCAGGTAGGCTCTGGTCGCAGATCAGCACGTCCACGTGCTGCTGGCACAACCGTTGGGTGGCCTGAACCACGTCCTTGGACTTGAGCACGCGCGCACCCATCCGGTCGAGCACGTGGCCGAACGTCGCCAGCACCTCCTCGTCGTCGTCGACGAGCAGCACCACCGGCATCCCCTCACGCGGCGAGAGCTGCGTCTCGGTGCCGGAAGTATCCAACATCCCAAAGGATTGCCGTTGATCGGAAAGTTTCATCTTGGGAGCGGGCGAGCCCGGGGCGAGCCAGAGCAGTTCACCGTTCGTCAAATTGCCCTTGCATGCAAAGGCAAAAGTGGCTAAACCAATTGGGGTGGCTAAACCAATATGGCGAACACCTCCACAAGCCACGTGAGCAGGCTCGCGGACCGCACGCGGCGAAAGGTGTCGGATCGTACCGTTGCTCGCCTGCGCAGGGCAATCCTTGCCGGGGAGTTCGCTGCAGGGCAGGACCTGCCGCCGGAGCGCGAGCTTGCCCACCGCTACGGTGTCAGTCGCCTGACGCTGAGGGCGGCGCTCGCGCTGCTGGAAAACGAAGGCCTCGTGCGCCCGGTGCACGGCTCGGGGACACGAGTGCTGGATTTCCGCGACACCGGCGGCCTGGAGCTGTTGGGCCCCATCACGGCCCTGGCGGTTGGTGGCGGGGCAGTACCGGCAGCGCTCCTGGAGCAGATTCTGGAGCTGCGCCGCGTGCTGGCAGTGGCCGCTTTTGGCATGGGCGCCGAGCGGGCGAGCTCCGAGCAGCTCGAGCAGCTTCGGATCCATCTCGAGCAGCAAGCGAGGCTCACGAGCGACAGCCGCGCCTTCATGCGGGCAGACCTCGAGTTTGCGCGTTTGCTGGTCCGCACGACCGGCAACCTGCCGCTCGAGCTGCTCTACAACACCATCGTCAGAACGCTGTGGTCGCAGCCGAACCTGGAGCGCCTTTTCGCGATCACCGACGCGCGGGCCACGGTGCAGGTTTATGAGCGGTTGCTCGAGCTGATGCGGCAGCGCAAGGCGGCGGCTGCCCGCAAGATGGCAGGACGGCTGATGCAGCGGCACGACGATCGGCTGCTGGGACGGCTGAGGGACATGAGCGAGCCCCCGGGGGCTGGCCCATGATGCGTCTCGAGCAGGCTTGGGCGCGCAACCTGCTGGGCGCCTTTGTTTCGTGCGAAGATGCGGAGTTCGTCGTCGACGCCGCCGACGTGGACTACCTTGCGGCCCTCCGGTCGCTGCAACAGCACGCCACGCCCAAGGCCCGCGTGGGGCTGCGTTTGGCCCTGTGGCTCGTCGCGCTGGCGCCCGTCTGGCACTGGGGGCGTTTGCGTACCTTTTTCACGTTGGAGCGGGGGGAGCAACGCGCACTGCTCGAGGATCTGCTGCGGCTGCGCAGTCTGCTGCCGCGCGAGGCCGTGGCGGTGCTGAAGCTGGCAGCGGCCTTGGCCCTGTTCGGCACGGAGTCGGTGCGAGCTCGTTCGGGTTGCGACGTTGTCCAAGCAACGGGCGCGCTTGCCGAGCCTGGAGGCCGCTTGCGCCTGCCGTTGCTTTCGGAGCCGGCAAATCAGATCGGCCGCGCGGACGGTACCGGGGAGGCCGCCTGAGGCGCCGCCTGGCGCTGTTGAGGATCGTGCGAGTCGAAGACACAGCCGACGTGGTGATCGTGGGCACGGGCGCTGGTGGTGCGACCGCCGCCCGCGTGCTCAGCGAGGCCGGGCTTTCCATCATCATGCTGGAGGAGGGCCCTTCGCTTGCACCGGAAGACAGGCCCCTCGAGCTCGGACGCGCCATGAAGCAGTCGCTCAGGGACTTCGCCACGTTCACCACGGCGGGCGCCAGCCCCTTTCCACTGCTGCTTGGCCGCTGCGTGGGAGGAGGCACCGCGGTCAACTCCGGCATCATCTGGCGCATGCCCCAGCAGGTGGGGCGGGAGTGGAAGCAGCGCTTCGGCCTGGGTGAGCTCGTGGAACCTGCAGCCATGCGGCGGATCTTCGAGACGATCGAGTCCGAGCTGGGCGTCGACGAGGTCCGGCCGGAGGCTATCGGTGGCAACGGCGAGCTGATGCGCGAGGGCGCGCGGGCGCTCGGTCTGCCCGGTCGGATCATCCAACGCAACGCCAAGGACTGCCGCGGGAGCGCCCGCTGCCTGCAAGGGTGCCCGCATGGCGCCCGCCAGAGCATGGAAGTTTCGTATGTCCCGTTCGCGATGGCGCGTGGGGCACGGCTGTACGCCAGTGCGCGCGCCGAGCAGGTGATCGTGCGCGGCGGCCGAGCCGAGGCTGTGCGCGGCTCGCTGCTCGACGAGCCCGGCGGCAAGCCGCGAGGCAGGTTTGAAGTGCACGCGCGCCGCGCCGTGATCGTGGCAGCAGGCGCCGTGTTCAGCCCGGTCCTGTTGAGGCGCAGCGGGCTGCGCAGGCTCGTGGGCGAGCGCTTCCAGGCCCATCCCGGGGGTGCGGTCGTCGGTCGCTTCCGAGAGCCGGTGGGCATGAACCAGGGAGCAACTCAGTCCTACGAGGTTCCGCTCCCGGAGCGTGGCTACAAGATCGAATCGCTGTCGCTTCCTCCCGAGCTGCTCGCCGCGCGCCTGCCCGGCGCGGGCAGGTCATGGCAGCGGCATCTCGGCCGCTTGGGCCACTACGCCCAGTGGTGCGCCCTGGTACGCATGCGTGCGCTTGGACGCGTCCGACCCTCGTGGTTTTCAGGCGGTGCGAGCGTGCGCTATTCGCCCGAGCCTCGCGACCTGCGCAAGCTGCAGGACGGCCTTGCGACCATAGTGCGCATGATGTTCGCGGCCGGGGCCGAGGAAGTCTACCCGGGTGTGGCGGGGCTCCCGACGCCCCTCACGCACCCGGCCCAAGCCGAGCTCGTCGATAGGGCTGACCTCGGGGCCAGCGACGTGCGCCTGGTGGCGTCGCATCATTTCGGCACCAACTGTGCCAGCGCCCTGCCCGCGCGTGGCGTGGTCGGCGCTGCCCTGGAGAGCCACGACGTGCGCGCATTGTACGTGATGGACGCAAGCGTCTTTCCCACCAACATGGGCGTCAACCCCCAGCATACCATCATGGCCCTGGCCTGGCGCGCATCCGAGCGCCTGGCCAATCAAGAACGCCTGAAGCGGCGCGCTTGATTGGTGCCTCGTGCGCGTTGGTCTTGGGGATTCGATCGAAAACGGAAAGCCGGCACTCAGGCTACGTGCAGCACTTGTCGGGTCGCAGCGCGTTCGCTACGGCTCGTCGGAAGGCCGAGGCGTTCGTTGCGGGGTCATTTGGTGGTCCCACCTGGGTTACCCGGCCTCGTTCGAGAATCACGACCTTCGAGGCCAGCGTCCGAGCCTCCTGCGGATCGTGCGTGACATGTACGACCGT
>JAKSBK010000091.1 GCA_022361155.1 Pseudomonadota bacterium | reverse complement strand
TTCCCAGATCGATGGCTAGATGATTCACGGCGGACCTCCTGTGCGGCATTGACCGCGTTCAAAGTTGAGGCGCGATTATCCGTGACCTCGTGGGGGTCCGCCACTTCATCCTTTCTGTCGGTCTTCCGCTCAGGGTGCACGTTCCGAAGGCATATCTCCCAGCTATCAGGCTCGTCGAGTGGCTCGCGCACGCGCTGGATCGAGCCGTTCACCAGAGTCGCACGCTCCGGCCGCCGCCCGTAGGCGTACGTGCCTGCATAGGCCGGATTGTTCAACACAGAGCACAGTCGGCTGATCCCCAACGGCTTGAAGCAAAGCTCGCTGCCTCCTTCGGGCCATGAACGTCGCGTCGGGAAGACAAACCCGGTGCAACGAGCCCACCGGACCACAGCCAGGGCAGTCGGCTCGACCGCGAATCGGTCGAAGACCGTACGCACCGCCGACTGCACGCTCTGGTCCGGGTCAAACTCGTACCCAGACGGTCCCCATACGTAGCCCGATTACGCTTGCTACATCACCTGCCACACGACCCTGCGGGGAACGTCAGGAATCACATGGCGTCATAGCTAAGCAGGACCGCACCTTTGCGCTTGCTGGAGTCCATCACCCCGAAATCCGTATGACGGTAGGTTGAGGCACCGACGAGCAGATGCCGATCGGTTGCTGCGATCGACTGTGGAGAGTCGGTGCCTGGTGCTGCGTCGAAGGAATCCACCCACTCGAGGTCGAAGCTCTCCCGATTTAGGCTCATCACGAAAAGGCCGGCCGTCGTGTTCTGAAGCAGATGCGTCAGCTCCGGAGGATTCCACGGGCCGCCGTCCCCAAATACCCCAGTGACGAAGATATGTGCCCCGCTAACAGCGACGTCGCCCGCTCTCACGATGCCTCTATGTGGATCCGTACCCGTACCCATTCGTCCGAAGACTCGATGTCTGACGTAGCCGCCTGCGGGGTCGAGTTCTACGATGAACGCATCTGTAATGCCCTGCGTGGGTGTCTGACGTCCGTCGCCGAAGTCCACCCGCCCGCCGTAGTCGCCCAAGACGATCAGGTGGCCGCTCGCCGTGAACGCCACGTCACGCGCTTGCGCGTGGCCCACGTTGTGTTTGTGTTCAACGGTCTTTGCATTGCCGAAAGATAGTGCCCATTGAGGCGTGAGCATGGAATCCAGCATCAACACGCAGGCATCGTGTGCTCCAGCTGTCACCCTTGCCCCGGAGCCGAACTCGACCTTTCCGGAGCACTCGCCCACGGCTGCAATGCGATTGCCGGGGCCAACGGAAACCGCGAAAAGCGACCCGCGGCCGGCCCCGGTGCGGGTGACGCTCATGTGACGCGTCGCGTTTCCCGTGACCCCCGAGATCTTCGCTACGAAGAGTCCCCCAGAGTCGCCGGGAAGCGCTACGCCGCCGAGGGTCGCCGCCCCATGGTGGCCGCCGACCACAATCAAGTCGCCGCCTAGGCCCGCGGCATCGTTAAGGCGAACGCCGCGGCAACAAGTGGACCACCGGTGGACGAGCCCGTCGGCCGTGTACTTGGCCACAAACGCCGACTTCTCCATCGCCGCGCTCCGGCACTCGGGGCGCGGCACTCCTCCGTTGCCGGCGACCAACACGCTTGTGGAGGATACGGCTATGGCTCTAACCTCGTCCTGCGCGCCGAAATATGACCCTCCCTCGCTGATCGCTCGAGCCTCCAGGCACCGTAGCCCACCGTCTTGATGAAGCTGCAGCTTGAAGACATAAGCGGCCAAATCAGGCAAACGCCCGCACACGCTGCCATGCTCACCATGGCTGAAGTTGGTGCGACCTCCGAGAAACACGATGTCGGGTTGCGCTGATGCCACTGTGGTGATGCTGGAGTCCGTCCAAGAATAAAAGGGCTCAAAGAGATAGGTGGCGCCCTTCAAACGCGACCGACCCGGGCCCGCTATTCCACCGTCGGTACCAGCAGTCCCGGTGCCGGCGTTCCCAGACACGGCAGCGTCACCAGACACGGCAGCGTCATCAGACACGGGGTCACCGGCTTGAGAGTGCCCGCAACCCGCAACGTTGAGCGCTGCCAGCAACAAAACTAGTAGTTCCTTGTCGAACATTCTTGCCGCCCTTCCAGACTCTAGGCATCTGAAACACGCGATTGCGAGTGCGAGCATTCGCGAGTCGATCGTTCGCTGTCCTCTGCTTCTGTTACGCGTGCCGGGACAGGAAGTTCCGCCGAGACACGAGAGAAACACCTCCACTTCCCGAGTCAGCGAGCGTGGCCGCAAGGCGGTGGACCGAGGCCGAGATCGGCGCAGGGCCACGCGCGCCTCTACCCAGTGGCCCCGCTCTCCGACCACTACGGGCTGGCTCGCGTGCGGACCGTCGCGGGGCACGAAACCTTCCGGCGTTGGCGTCCGCCGGCGGCGTGGCGGCGGCCGCCGCCCATGGGCAGCCGGGTGTCCCGTATTTCAAGGGGTTTGCGTCTCGGTACGGTCGTTGCTGCGAGCACGGATATGACGCAACCACGACAGTACCTGCCGGGCTCCACGTACAT
>JAKSBK010000090.1 GCA_022361155.1 Pseudomonadota bacterium | reverse complement strand
GCGCCATGGCCCATGGCTCGCTCGGCATCAGGGAGTGCAGTGCCGGATGCACCAGCCCGCTCCGTCGATCACCATGCAAGAGCCGATTCCACTGCATCTCGCTCCGCATGGGTAAGGCGCCCCGCGGGGCCTCGTCGCGCAGTAGTAGATGCCCGGAAACCAGGGATGCGTTGTGCACACGGGTACATGGAAGGGGCAAGGGGGGCTCCAGGTCTGGCCGCCCATAGCTCCGGAGCCTCCCGAGCCCGCTTGACCGGACGCGCCCGCCATGCCGCCGGCTGCACCCTGACCGCCCGTGCCCGCCACCATCATACCGCCGAAGCCCCCTCGACCCCCTTGACCGCCCGTGCCTGCTCCACCGCTCGAACCGCCTTGACCTGCCCGGCTGCCCTGACCACCGCCACCCATGCCCGTGGCGCCGCTCGAGCCTCCTCGACCGCCCATGCCACCGAGAGTGCTACCGGCGCCTCCCGGAGCAATGGTGGTCTTGCCGCCGCAGGCCAGGCTCAGCATGGTACAGGCCGCGGCAAGCCACAGCACGAAGGGCAACCCCGAGTCACGTTGCTGGTTGTCTATACGCATGCGATGTCCTCTCGCTGCCAGCAAGGTCGCGACCGCGTCCAGGGAGCAGCCGGTTCGCCTACGGGTTGGTGGGCTGTCCCCCGGCTGGCCACTCGCCGGCCCCGCTGCTGTTCGAATAGCGGAAGCCGTCCCCACTTGCGAGCTTGTTGCCAACCGACGGTGGAGTCTTCGTCTTGCACGAAAGAGTCGAACGATTGCGTCCCCAAGAGGAATTCGAACACGTCACGCTGACCCGCAGCGCTGAGCACGGTTTGTCCAGATTCGCCGGGACCAAAGGTCGCCGTACCGAGGAAGGACCCCGCGATCAGCGCAGACCCATCGCCAAGTGCCGAGATGGACAAGCCCGAGTCGTATTCTTCGACGCCTGCGCGTTTGGCCCAGGCAAGCGAGCCATCCGCCTCGTAGCGTGCCACAAACAGGTCGAACTCGCCCGTGGAGATGAGCGCCGTCTCCATCGGCTCGCCGGGACCAAAGGTCGCCGTATCCCTGAAGTAGCCCGCAAGCAACGAAGAGCCATCCGGCACGACCGAGACAGAAAGGGCGAAGTCTTCAGCGCTTCCGCCCGCGCGTTTTGCCCACACGAGCTCGCCCCCGGCCGCAGCAGCGCCCCCGGCCGTTCCGGCACCGCCAGAACCCGCCACGCCTCCGCCGCCGGTGCCGGCTGCGCCCGGTTCTCCGGCGCTGCCACCCAACCCGGCTGCGCCTCCGCCACCCAACCCAGCTGCGCCTCCGCCACCCAACCCGGCTGCGCCCGGTTCTCCGGCGCTGCCAGCGTCCCCACCGTCTCCCCCGGCGCCACTCGCGTCAACGCCGCCCCCTTCGCCAGCAACCGCGGCATCTGGCGTGCCCAGACCGGCCCGCCCACCCCCGCCCGGGCTGGTGAAGGCAGCCGGCTCTGTACTGCCTTGGAGAATCGGCACTCAAAGCCCTGGGAGCACATGCCGAATCCGCCAGAGGCACCGGCCCGACCACCGACACCGGCCTGCCCCAGGACACCGCCACGACCGCCCAGCACCCCCCTGACCCCCGACACCGCCTTGACCGACGGTACCGCTCTGACCAGCGATCCCCGGGGTCACCCCGGGGTCACCCCCCCTGACCGACAACACCACCTTGGCCGACAGTCCCGCCCTGGCCCACGACACCGTTTCACCAACTTCGAGCTGCTCCACCGATCCAGAACCGCATGCCCGAGCCGGCTGTGATAGCCGCCGATCTCCCGCGATGCAGCGAAGCGCGCGGCACGCAGTTGAGGCACCGGAAGCATAGTTGACACTATTGGAGTTCTCGTCGCTACGCTTCTGTGATCTCCAGCGATGCAGCGAAGCGCCCCGGCTAGCGCGGTGGATCGGGCATGCGGTTCGGTTCGACCATACGGTTCGGTTCGACCATGCGGTTCAGTTCGACCATGCGGTTCGGTTCGACCATGCGGTTCGGTTCGACCATGCGGTTCGGTTCGACTTCGGTTCGACCATGCGGTTCGGTTCGACACAGCGACGGGGGCTCGTGACGGATGCGGGCTAAGGTCCACCGTGACATCGATCTCGCTACAGGTGGCGATCACCTCTGACGCCAACGATCGCGATTGGTCCGTGGTCTGTGAAAGTCCCATCGCGGGCCCTGGAACGTCCAGCAACCAGTGTGTCGTGGCGCTCCGGACTACGCTTGCGGCTTCAACCCCCCTTTCCTCCTTAGCCGAAAACCAACTCGATACACGTCCGGAATGTTGATTCGCCCGTCCGGAAGGCGTGCAAAGATCCCCATCTCCTTGAGCTCTCTGAGGACCTCTTCCAGACTCTGCGGCGCGCTGCGCAAGCCTTGCTCGAGGAGTTGCCCCCGGCGCCAAGCGGAGGTGATTTTCGAAACTGCGCACGGGACAACCAGATCCGAGAGGATTTCCATAGCTGCGTGCGCCCACGGAAGATCTTCCTCGATCTCCTGCACTCGGTAGTTCGACGCAACACGAACCCCCTCTTGCAGTCCCTTCCAGTGAAGAGGATGCGTACTGGGAGCAGAGTGTGTCGAGGCTGCACGCATTGCGGCCAAAAAACTCCTCGGACTTACCCTCTGCAGCGCGTCCGCCAAGTGGTTCGGAACCCATGTGTAAGTCTTCCCTCGTCGGCGGTTCGTACCCATGTACGGACCCGCCAAGCTAGTGAAGACACGTTGCTGCTCGAACTCGTCATCGCGAAGACGGGCGGGCACATGCCACTCTCCAGCGATGTCTGACGCGTGCCCGGTCAGCCCTCGAAACGCACGTGCGGCCTCCGATTTATCTGCGTTGCCCATGTAGCGAAAGAGAAGCGCGTACAAGTCCACTGGGCGCCAGTCCAAACGTACGGCGGAGGCGACGACCTTGGACGCATCAGTGAACGTGCGAACCTGCGGGTCGGAGAGCATATCAGGGCGCACAAAAACCTTCGCGCGAAGGCTCGCGTACGGCCTGAACTCGAGCACCAACTCAAGTAGGCCACGAAGAAGCGCGGTCCTTTGTTCGTGATCATCCGCCGTCCGGTCCAGAGCGTCAAACAGCACGAGATGCGAACGTCCCTTGGAAGCGAGGTCTTGGTCAAACTCTCGCAGCACTCTAGCAACAGCAGATGGGTTCTCAGTTACCCACGACACCCGTTCGGGCCACTCTTTCGCCAAGATCGAGCGCTCGGGTTCTAGCTTGCAGAACACGACCGTCTTCCAAATCAATCTGGGCTTCTGCTCGGCCTTCAGGAGCTGGTCTAGCTCATCCTTGTTGGGCCACTCGGGGCTAGGGGCTTCACCGAAGCCCACGGACACGTCGGTTTTCTGTCCAAGAACCTCATCGCGAGTACTCGAGACCTGAAGAGCGTGCCACCAGAAGCTCTTGCCGGCTCCCCGCGCGCCGACCACGAGCATGGCGTTCGGCTCGAGGGCGCGGCGGTGTGTCCCTGGCACGTACACGAAGCGTCTCTCGACGTCGCTGAACTGCGACGGCACCTCAGGTATGCTCGAAGTCATGGCCTCCCGAAGCAGCTCGCGTGTGCGTTCCGTTGTGACCATCCTTAGACCTCATCGCCCACTACTAGGTCCGTCGCACGCCGCAGGAACTCACCGTAGAGACCCTGCAGCTCGGCGTAGCTCACAGCACCTTCGGTGGGTTCCCACGCCTGCATCGCCCGGCTCCAGTACACCGGCAGTGGGTAGTGCGGCGCTTCCGCTGCTAGAACGTCGAAGTTGAACGCGTTTGTGTCGTCTGGCGCCGCTTCCTCGTAGAGAGTATCCGCGAACAGATCGTAGGATCTCTGCTGAGTTCTTGCCAGGTACTCCACACGATGGGTTTCCGGGACCTGGGCCGCGACCATCTGCAGCTGGGCACGTATGCGGTGGGCCGCCTGGGGACGACGGCTCCAGCTGGAAAGTAAGATGCGGTACGCGTCCCATGTTTGACGTGTATCGACGGCGAACAGGAAGGACACTGTTCCAAGACGCACCGTCGCGATCGCAGCGAGGTCGTGGATGCCAGATCTGCTATCGATGAGCACGACGTCTGGCGCTGTGATGCGCTCCAAGTGGTCCACAAGAGCTGCGACCCTTCCCGCGAAGGTCCGTAGGCCGTGACGGGTTGGTATGTCCACATATGCACGCGCAAGTTTATCAGTGTACTCGTGCGTGCCTTGGGTCCCACCACATGGCGCCACGAGAATCTGTCCAGGCGTTCCATCGGCTAGGCTGCTCTGCGCGATCATCATGCGACCGAGTTCATCGTCTGCATTGCCGACAGCGTCCTCGACGAGCCAATCAACCAGACCATAGTCCGGCTCCGCCCCAGAGCTGAGCAGCATCGAGGACACTCCCGGCGCCTC
The DNA here is from genome assembly GCA_022361155.1 of Pseudomonadota bacterium. NCBI lineage: Bacteria > Pseudomonadati > Pseudomonadota > Pseudomonadota bacterium. The sequence continues at coordinate 2,178 of JAKSBK010000090.1, read as the reverse complement.
CAGATCCAGGTCGACTACGAGGACCTTCTTGCCGCGCGTTGCTAGATGCCAAGACCATACGCAGATCGCGGTTGAACGTCCCACACCACCCTTCACCCCGAAGAGGGTGGCGCGGGGTGGACGAGGCGGCTCATTGGGTAGCGCGGCACGAACCCACTCGGCCCCGGTAACGACGCGGTCCAAGCGCCAAACATCGCGGGCTCCGAGGGGCACGGCATCAGACGTAGCGAACACGGCGTCTCGCGCAAACAGGTCCGGCGCCTCGAGAACGCCCTCCGCTAGGAAGGGGCCCATCGCCTCGCTGAGGTCCGCAAGCAAGCTCCGGCGGGCCTCCGGCTCAATCTTGTTCTCCACCGCGAGGTTCAGCCGACCAGTAACATCACGGACTAGAACCACCTTGCCCGCTTTTTCAAGTCTACCTTCCCGGGCTCCGAGCACGATTCGTTTGCCCGCCTCCCACGCGTCGTGAAAGCGAATGGTCAACGGATTCCCCCCAGAGCCACGCGTGCATCTGCAAGCGCCTTCATGGCTTCCATGGCTCCACGGCGGTGACCGTCCACTCGGGGACGATCGAACATGTGGTCCTCCTCGTAGCGGTGCGCAGCTTCCCAGTCTGCGAAAGGATTCGTGCCCACGGGAGGAATCAGCCGCGACACGCCGCCGACAGCAGTCTGATACTCGTGCCAGAGCGCATTCACGTGGCACTTGTAGCGCGCTGCCGGAGGGCTCCCAGTAATCACACCGCTGAGCGTGAGAATCGCCTTCAGTGCGCACTCGGCGGCAAGTCCAAACAAGTGGTCCGCAGCTCCCAGGCGGTTGCGCTGAAAGAGGGTCTCACCGTCCTTGAACATTCGCGTCGCTGCGTCCTCGAAACTGACTGGCATCGCGAGTCTTGTAGCACGAGAGCGGCCGGCACCGTGTGTCCCGTGAGCGAGGATACAGGACAGCCACCCTATCGTGGCGGCCCACGGAAAAGTCGCGTGGGCGCACAGGTGGTGGCGAACTACGGTGGACCATGGCTGTGCTGAGACACTACCAGCATCCCGCACAGAGCGCTGCATGCTTGTGCCGATTGTGGAAGCCGAGCCGCGACATTCCAGCTCACCACCCGCCCCCTCCACAGTACCTCGTGCGGCTAGCGTTGTGCTGAGCCTCACGTCGGCAGTCCGGATCTTCCTGGCCGGTCGCGAGCAAGCTGCACCATGCTCCGCGTACGCGTGCGCCAAAAAGGAGCAGTGCCGCGAGCGGCAACCACAGGTACACGAACGATGTCGCGGGCCGGCTGGCCGCCAGGTTGCAGCCGCAGCCGTTCGTGCCGGGGGCGTGGCGGAGCGCTGCGGCCGCGCTATCGGGAGCGGCCGCGCTATCGGGTGCGCGGGCTGCTGCATCGCGAGCTCCGGCGGCGCCTGCGTCGGGTGACGCAACCGCGGGCGCGGCGTCTGTATGGGTCGCAGCGCCGGGAGGCACGGCGACCCCAGCATCGGCGGAAGCCTGCGGCACGGCAGCATCGCTGCCGCAACCGGCTAGGACGTCGATCGGGACGGTCGCCGGCGTGGCGGCGTCGGGGCCAACGCAAGCGGTGCCTATCTTTGGACACAGCCACTTCCAGGGCTCGGCGCAGGTGGTGGCGAGCGGGCTCGGCAAGGGGCACGCCAGCCCCTTTACACTGCGAAGCTTCATCAAGGGCTTGAAACGCTGTCCCCCGTCCTCGGACAGCCCCAGCTCGAAACCGTGCGCTCGCTCGCTCAGGCATGCGTACAGACCCCGCCCCGTCCAGGTCAGGCATCGCACGACGCCGCCGAACACCTTCCGGAACACCAGGTCGCGTGTCGGCGCCTTCCAGATGCCCAGCCGCTCGCAGTCGATGTTGCGGGGACGAGCAGGCAGGCCAAAACCGATGGCCAACTCCGTGCCGTCGGGCGACAGCGCAAAGCCGGCCATCACGGCCCTGCCCTCGAGCACGCGCTGCCAGTCGTGCCCGCCGTTCGACGAGACCAATAAGCGGTCCTGCCCTTGACCGTAGACGCGCACGTAAACGGTGGCCGGGTCGGCCGGCGCGATCGCAGACAGGTAGGGAATAGCGAACAGCCCGGTGTCGGGCACGGGCAGCACGCTCCAGGTGGCAGCGCGGTCGTCGCTTCGCAAGAGCACGCCCTGGAACTTGGATCCGGAGCGATC
>JAKSBK010000089.1 GCA_022361155.1 Pseudomonadota bacterium | reverse complement strand
GTGTGAGCGCCACGGGCGGTGTGAACGCCACAGGCGGTGTCGCGGGTGGCGCCGGCGTGAGAGGACTGGGTGGCTTCGGGGGGCAAGGTGGCCTCGGCGGCATGGGCGGTCAGGCTGGCTGGGGCGGTCTTGGTGGTCAGGCCGGTGTCGGCGGAGCCGCCGCTCAAGGCGGACAAGCAGGTGGCTGGGGCCTGGCCCCGTGTCCGCCGGCATTTGAGTGCAAGATAGTTGCCCGTTTTGAGACTCGGCCCATCTGTGTCCTGCGGGGAATGTCAGGGCCCCCCTCGTGTGGTGAGCCGGCATGCTCCCAGCTCGTGATGCCAACTTGCACACTCCGTGGTGGCCGGTGCTTGCAGCTTTGCGTGCTTCCCTGAGGTGGATGGGAATGGACGACGGTGACCCCACGCCCACGTCGCGCTTGTTGCTATCGCTGCTAGCGGGCTCTGCGCTGCTGCTCGGAGCCTGCGGGGGCAGAACGGTCAGCCGTCCAGGGGCTGGCGGCACGGCGGGCCAGGGCGGCACCCGCAGTGCTACTGGCGGCAGCGGGGCGGTGGCCGGCGCCGCGGGCCGGGGTGGCTCCGGGGGGCAGGCCGGCGCCGGCGGCATAGGAGGCCGAGCCGGATGGGCCGGTTTGGGTGGTCAAGGTGTGAGCGCCACGGGAGGTGTGGGTGGCATAGGCGGTGTCGCGGGTGGCGCCGGCGTGAGAGGACTGGGCGGCTTCGGGGGGCAAGGTGGCCTCGGCGGCCTAGGAGGTCGAGCTGGCTGGGGCGGTCTTGGTGGTCAGGCCGGTGTCGGCGGCGGTATGGCCGGTGTCGGTGGAGGAGCTGCTCCGGGCGGACAAGCAGGCGGCTGGGGCTTGGCCCCGTGTCCAGCGCGGGGCTTTGAATGCAAGACGAGTTCAGTTGTTGACTGGAGCCGCCGCCCGATTTGCGTCTTGCTGGGGACCGTAGTGCCCCCGGCATGCGGTAGCCCGCAGTGCCAGATGCTGCGTAACCCGTCCTGCAAGTTCAGCCTGTGCCTGCAGCACTGCGCTCCTCCCTGAGTGCAATGCGGACCGGGCGCCTGCCTCCGGTGCCGGGTTTGTCGCCCCTTGCGCGCCCGCCACCCAGGACTGTGTCGGCGATGCAGGCATGGGCTACCGCCTGCCTGATCGTTAGCGCGTGTCTGCAGCAGGTCGCGGTCGCCAACGGGCGCTACCCGGCGTCGCAGCAGGTGATCGAGGACCCGCGCGATCCCAACCATTTGATCGTGCGCGCCACCTACGGGCTCTTGGTGACGCGGGATGGGGGCAGGCATTGGTCGTTGATCTGCGAAGAGGCTGTTGGCTACGGCGGCATGGAAGATCCCATGCTGGGCTTGTTCGGCAACGGCACGCTGATGGCCGGCACGCTCCGTGGTCTGAAGCTCGGGTTCGACGCAGCCTGCAGCTTCGCCGAAGCCCAAGGGGGCGTGAGCGGGCTGGAGATCGTGGATGTCGCCGTGCATCCAAGCGACCGGGCGCATGCGCTTGCGCTGGCGCGACGGGGGCAGGCAGGTTTCGCGAGCCACCGGCTGTGGCAAACAAGCGACCACGGCGCGAGCTGGCGCGAGCTCGGTGGACCGTTCGGCGCGGCGCACAACCTGCTCGCCACGGCTTTCGACGCGGCCCCGAGTGACCGCAGGCGCATCTACGCGAGCGGTCTCGTAGATGTTCCCATGCTGCAGGGCGCGCTGCTGCGCAGCAACGACGGCGCCGTCACCTGGACCGTGCTGCCCATCATGGACACGGGGCCGCAGGCGATCCCGTTCCTGTCCGCCGTAGCACGGAACGATCCAGACACGGTCTACGTTCGCATACGCTCTGTGAAAGCGGACCGCCTGCTGGTTTCCTCGGACGCAGGCCGTTCCTGGCGCAGGGTGCTCGAAGGCAAGGCCGTGATGGCGGGCTTCGCGCTTTCGCCTGATGGCACGCAGCTCGCGATCGGTTTCGGCTTGCCCGAACGACGTCGCACTGTGGACTGCAGTCGCTTGGGACTCTGGAAGGCTTCCACGCATGACCTCAGGTTCAGCAAGGTCTTCGACGGCGCGGTGCAGTGTCTGACGTGGACCGAGCACGGTCTTTACGCGTGCTTCAACGAACCGGTGCATGGATTCGGGGTAGGCCTATCGCAGGATGGAGGCAGGAGCTTCAAGCCGCTGATGAAACTACGGAGCGTGCAGGGCCTCGCGTGCCGACCGCCAAGCATGCTGGCGACGCTGTGCGCTGCACCATGGCGCAAGCTCTGCCCCCTGATCGGCACTTCCTGCAGCGGCGCAGCAGGCGCGCCCGCGCCC
>JAKSBK010000088.1 GCA_022361155.1 Pseudomonadota bacterium | reverse complement strand
GTGTCTCGGATGTGGTTCTCGAGTTCGCGTGGGACGGCGAGATGTCGGAGGCGGTTCAGGACGCCCTCGCGAAGATCGACCTGCTACGGCTTCCCGAGGACGCAGAGCGGCCCCTTATCTTGCGCTTCGACCCGAGCCTCGACCCGGTGATGGAGCTCAGCCTATCGAGTGCGCGCAGTGACGCGACCGGGGAGCCGGAGCTGCGGCGTCTCAGGCGCATCGGTGAGCTGCAGGTCAGGCGGGCGCTCGAGCCGGTCAAGGGGGTTGCCGCGGTGCGCGTGCGAGGCGGCCTGGAAGAGGAGATTCATATCCTGTTGGACAGCGGCAAGCTGCAGCGCACCGGCCTGGCGACCAGCGATATCGTCGATAGGCTGCGGCAGGAGAATATCAACTTGGCGGGTGGTACCCTCAAGGAGGGTCGAACCGACTACCTCGTTCGCACGATCAACGAGTACCGCAGCCTGGAGCAGATCGCCGACACCTTGCTGCAGTGGGTAGATGGCCGAGAGATTCGCGTACGTGACGTCGGACAGGTGCTCCTGGCGCACAAGGAGCGCGAGCTGATCACGCGCACGGACGGCACGGAAAGCGTACAGATCGATATCTTCAAGGAGGCGGACGCCAACATGGTCGCGCTGTCCGAGCGCATCCACGATGCGCTCGGGTCGCCCGACGCCAGACCCAGGATACAATTGCCCGGCCAGCGCTCGCCCGGCGCCGGGCGCCGCGGTGGCTTTCGTGGCGGCCGCGCCGGCGCAGCCATGACGGCGGGCTTGGCTGCTCATCTCAAGCAGCGCGAAGATGTACTGATCCGGGTCGTCGTGGATCGCTCCGTCTTCACCGAGAGCGCTATTCGGGAGGTCCGCAACACGGCGGCCGTTGGCGGCCTGCTCGCGGTCGTGATCCTGTTCGTGTTTCTGCGAAGCTTCAAGAGCACGCTCATCGTCGCGGTCAGCATCCCCGTATCCATCGCCATGACCTTCGCCCCTCTCGGTCTCTCCGGTGTCAGTCTGAACATCATGTCGCTGGGCGGCCTCGCGCTTGGAATCGGCATGCTGGTGGACTCGTCCATCGTGGTGCTCGAGTCCATCCATCGCTGCCGTCAGGAGGGCGATGCGACGGTTGCCGCGACCGTGCGGGGAACCAACGAGGTGCGTGGTGCCGTGGCCGCATCGATCTTCACGACAATCGGCGTGTTTCTACCGATGGTCTTCGTGGAAGGTGTGGCGGGCCAGGCCTTCGCTGATCTGGGACTGGCCGTCGTGACCGCCCTCTCAGCCTCGTTGCTGGTGTCCCTCTTTTTGATCCCGATGTTGGCCAGCCGCGAGCCGCTGTCGCAGCGTGCGCCGGGCTCCCACGCGTTGCGTTTCAGGGAGCTTCACAGCTGGCGGGCCTTACGGAGCGATGTGGCCGGCCTTGATGGACCGCGCCGCCTGGCACTGGCCCCCTACCTGGTGCTGCGCCTCGCCGTGGGCGCCGTGCTCGAGCTCGCGGCCAAGCTGCTAGGCGCCGTGCTGTTCGCCTTGGTTTGGGTTTGCATGGGGGTGGTCGTGGCGGGGCTCGGGCGGGCGCTGGGCTCGCTTCTGCGCCTTCCCATCAAGGCTGCCGACGCCGCCCTGGCGGCGATGGCCCGACTGTATCCGAGGATCTTGAACTGGTCGCTGCGTAACCCGGCGCTGATTTTAGCGTTGACGGGCTTGTGCATGCTGGCAACGTACGAAGGTGCGATGGCGCTGGAGAGCGAGCTGCTGCCCGAGGTTCACCAGGGGGAGTTCAGCGTCGAGCTCGCCTTGCCGGTAGGTACGCCGCTCGAGGAGAACGACGCCGTGCTGAGGCCACTCGAGCAGGCGATCCTGGCGGAGCAGTCCCTTATCGAAAGGCTCAGCGTCACGCTGGGTTACGATGCAGCCAACTCGCAGCGTTCCGACGAAGGGGAGCACACCGCCCGCTTCAAGTTCTTGCTGCGTCCGACCGGCGACAACGCACGTACGGAGGCCGAGGTCATCAGGCGGCTTCGGGCTCGTTTTGCCGAGATTCCAGACCTCAAAGCACGCGTCGTGCGACCTGTCCTCTTCAGTTTTCGTACGCCCGTCGAGGTGCAGATCTACGGCGACGATCTCGCGATGCTGAAGCGTGCCGCCTACGGTGCTCGCGATGCGATGCGCACGATGCCCGAGCTGGCGGACGTCAAATCCACCCTGCAGAGCGGGGCGCCCGAGGTGCAGATCGTCTACAACCGTGACCAGCTGATGCGCTACGGGCTCGCCATCTCCGAGGTGGCGAACCTGGTACGAGACGAAGTCAAGGGGCGGATGGCCACTCGCTACAACCTCAGGGATCGTCGCGTGCCCATAGTTGTCCGGCTGGCGGAGCAGGATCGGTCCTCGGTTGGCGACATACGTGAGCTGGTCGTAAACCGAGGTCATGAACGCCCGGTTCGGCTGGGCGCGGTGGCGAAAGTCGAGCTCGGGGAGGGTCCGAGCGAAGTCAGGCGGATCGACGGCCATCGGGCGGCCGTCGTCCGCGCGAGCATCGGCTCCGGCTCCCTGGGCAGCGCGGTCAGGGCACTTCAGGTGCGTTTGCAGGGTGCCTTACAGTGGCCGGACGACGTGAGCTTCGAGATCTCCGGGCACAACAAGGAGTGGGAGCGCAGCCGCAGCAGCCTGCTGCTTGCTCTGTGCCTATCTATCTTCTTGGTCTACGTAATCATGGCCGCGCAGTTCGAGTCCTTGCTGTATCCCTTGATCATTCTGTTTACGATTCCGCTTGCGTTCGTTGGAACGGTCCTCGCCCTGCACGCGTTCAAGATCAACCTTTCGGTGGTGGTGTTCCTCGGGATGATCATGCTGGCGGGCATCGTCGTGAACAACGCCATCGTGCTGGTCGACTACACGAACCGGTTGCGGCGCCGGGGGACCGAGCTGGGTCTTGCGGTTGTCACCGCGGGAGGGGTGCGTTTGAGACCTATTCTCATGACGAGCGCCACGACCGTGCTGGGCCTGCTGCCGATGGCTGTGGGACTCGGCGACGGGGCCGAGATTCGCACGCCCCTGGCGATCGCGGTCATCAGCGGCCTGGTGTCCTCCACGGTGCTGACGTTGATCGTGATCCCGACGCTCTATTTTCTCGTGGATCGAGCGATCGCGCGCATCTTCCCGGCGCGCGCGCATGCCGGCGCTCCGGCGCAATTCGAGGGCGGGGGTGTGTGAGGGACGATGCGCGACGCGCAGAGCGCCTGGCGAGACAGGCTTCCCAGCTTTTCGCTTGATCGACGGATCTCGGTCCTCGTTCTTGCCGGCACCACGATCGTCGTCGGGATCATCACGGCGTTCGGACTGCCTCTCGAGCTGGTGCCACGAGGCTTCGAGCAGCCGTCGCTGAGGGTGCGCGCACGCTGGCGCGATGCTCCTCCGCAGGAGGTCTTGGACAAGATTCTGCTGCCGCTCGAGGAGGAGCTCTCGACGGTCCGAGGCCTCAGCGAAATCGATTCCAGAACCATGGCGAGGGGCGGACGCGTGTCGCTGAGCTTCAAGCAAGGCACCGACATGGACGTTGCTTATCGTGAGGTACGTGACCGCATCGAGCGCGCCAAGGCACGCCTGCCGAGCGACGTCGAGCGCGTGCGGATCGAGAAGCACGACGCATCCGGCATCCCGATAATGATGCTGGGTCTTGCCGTGGATCCCGAGCTCAAAGATCCCTACGAGCTCATCCAAAAGGAAGTCGTCTTGCCCCTGTCGCGTGTCGACGGGGTGGCAACGGTCAGCGCCGGAGGCCTCCAGCAAAAGGAGATACTGATCGAGCTCGACCGCTCGAAGACGGCCGCTGCAGGGCTCAACATCTACCAGCTCGCCCAAGACCTGGCGCGCGACAACTTCTCCCTGGCAAGCGGAACGGTACGGGAGGGGGAGCGCAAGCTCTTGTTGCGCTCGCTTGCGCTGTTTCCCGATTTGAGCGCGCTGCGATGGCGGCTGGTCAGCCCCAGCGTGCGGCTGCAGGACGTGGCTGACGTTCGCTACGCGGTACCGGAGCTTCCGTGGCGGGTCAGGGTGAACAGCAAACCGGCCCTCGCCCTGCGCGTGATGAAGGAGGGGCAGGCGAACACCATCGCGGTCAGCCGTGCCCTGCGGCAGGAGTTTCAGCGGCTCTCGCGCAGCCCCAGACTCCAGGGCCTGGAGATGGCGATCCTGTTCTCGCAGGGCGCCGTTATCAGGGATTCCCTCGACACCCTGGTGACCAGCGGCCTTGTGGGGGGTGTATTCGCGATAGTGGTGCTGTTTTTCTTTCTGCTCCGCTTCCGCATGACCCTCGTAATCACGCTGTCGATACCACTCAGCATGCTGATAGCGATCGCCGTCATGTACTTTGCGGGGGAGACGTTCAACGTGCTTTCGCTGCTCGGGCTGATCATTAGCGTTGGCCTCCTGGTAGACAACTCGGTGGTCGTTGCCGAGAACGTCCACCGCCTGCATCAGTCGGGCACACCGCTCAGACAAGCCTGCATTCGTGGCGCCGGGCAGATCGCGCTCGCGATCGTGCTGGCCACGCTTACGACGGTTGTGGTCTTTCTTCCGGTCTCGCTCGTGGAAGGCAAGGCTCAGTTCTTGCTCCTCAGGCTTTCGTTTCCCGTCTGCGTGTCGCTGATCGCATCGCTGTTCGTTGCGCTCTTGGTGGTGCCTCTCGGCGTGTACATGACGCTCGGCAAGGTCCGGCGGCCGCAAGGCGGCCTTGTTTCGAAGGCTCGAGCCGCTCTGGAGCGGGTGTTGAGCGGCGCGTACCGGTTATCGGTGGGGCGGCTTGGCGCGCTCTACGTACGGCTGTTGGCTTTCTTTCTCAGGAGACGACTCGACCTGGTACTGCTCCTCGCGGCGGTGTTCGTGCTCACGGTGCAAGGTCCCGGGGCCAGTGTCGGGGTGGTTCCGGTGTCCGACGACGACCGGCGTACGTTCGAGATCGAGATGGACCTGCCCGGGAGCCTGAGCGTCGACGACGCGGCGGCGTTCTTCGCACCCATCGAACGTGCGCTCGAGCGGCTGCGGCCCGAGCTAGGTCTCGAGGGTTACCTCGTCGTCTATGCCGCGAACTGGGGCAAGGTCGAAGGCTGGCTTCCGGCCCAGGCACCGAAAGGCGTGCGCGAGGCTAGAGACCGCGTAATCGCCGCGCTGCCCGACACCCCGGGAGTCAAGTACTACACCGGTACGGACGAGGAAGACGAGGAGAAGAAGTCCAGCCAGGTGATCGTGCTGTTGGGGGACGACCACGAACAGCTTGCCGAGGTCGGCGCGCAGCTGAGAGCCCGCTTGTCCGAGGTCGACGGCGTAGTAGGTGTCAAACGCTGGGGCGAAAGGACCCCCAACGAGCTCGGACTGCTGATCGATAGGGAACGCGCGCAGTGGCGGGGAGTGAGCCCGCGAGTCATCGCGGCAGTGGTCGGCTATGCGCTGAGGGGGCAGTCCTTGCCGAGGATTCATCGCGCCGGCAGCGAAATCCCGGTGCGAATCCGTTTCCGCGAGCAAGATCGCGACAGCCTCGAGAAGCTCGAAGACTTCGCCGTCCCCACGGCCTCCGGACAGGCAGCCAGGCTGTCGGCGTTGACCCATGTAGAGTTTCTTCGCAGCCCCAAGCAGATCTTCCGGCGCGGCAAGCGCATCGCCTACCGCATTGCCCTCGACCTCAAGCAAGGCGAGGAGGACCTGACCAGGGAGCGGATCGCCGAGCGGCTCGAGGGCTTCGGCCTGCCCGAGGGCATTGTCTTCGGTAGCGGTGACTCAGGCCGCGACGCAGACGAGGAAGACATGCAGGCGATGCGTTTCGCCGGCGTCGTGTCCGTCCTATTCATCTACTTGCTGATCGGCTTCCTGTTCGAGAGTTTCGTCTTGCCGCTGTCGGTGCTCGTTACCATCCCGCTGGCCAGCGTTGGAGTGATCTGGCTGCATTTCGCGACCGGACGGGACGTGGACTTCCTGGGGGCCGTCGGGGCCGTGCTGTTGATCGGTGTCGTCGTCAACAACGGCATCGTGCTGGTGGACTACATAAACCGCCTGCGCAGGGAAGGGCGCGCTCGTACGGAGGCGTTGCTGCTGGCGGCCGAGCGCCGCTTCCGGCCGATCCTGATGACCGCAGGCACCACGGTTTGCGGCATGCTGCCGGTGACGCTTGGCGACTCGAGCAGCATGAGCTTGAGCTACAAGAGCTTCGGGCTCACGCTCATCGGCGGTTTGACGACCGCGACCGTCCTGACGCTGTTGGTGGTACCCGTCTTCTACACGCTGTTTGACGACGCTCGTGCCGCGGTCGGCGCCACCGTGCGCGCTGCGTGCAGTACCACCCCGCGAGCGAGCAGCAATGCCGGTTGACGAGCCGTTGCCATGCCGGAGCTACCCGATATCACCCTGTATCTAGAATGCCTGGCGCCCCGGGTGCTGGGGGAAACGTTGCAGCAGGTCCGCCTGCGCAGTCCGTTTCTCTTGCGCACAGCCGACCCACCGCTCGACGCCGCGTGCGGCAAGCGGGTCGTGGGCCTGCGTCGCCTGGGCAAGCGCATCGTGTTCGAGCTCGACGGCCACGTCTTTGCCGTGCTACATCTCATGATCGCCGGTCGGCTCCGCTGGCATGAACAAGGCTGTGCGATCAAGGGCAAGACCAGCCTTGCAGCGTTCGATTTCTCGTCCGGCACGTTGCTGCTCACCGAGGCGAGCCCGAAGAAGCGTGCCTCGCTGCATCTAGTTCGAGGCGAGCCGGCCCTTCGCGCCATGAATCCAGGCGGTCTCGAGGTGCTGGACAGCGGTCTCGAGGACTCTTGTGAGGCGGTTACGCGCACAAACCACACGCTGAAACGGGCGCTCACCGATCCCCGGATTCTCAGCGGTATTGGCAATGCCTATTCGGACGAGATCCTGCACGCTGCACGCCTTTCTCCCATCAAGCAGACCAGGACCCTTACCCAAGAGGAGCTTGCGGAGCTCCATCGTGCCGTGCAGGAGGTCATGCGTCAGTGGATCGGTCGACTGCGGGAGGATCTGCCAACCTCCGGTTTTCCGGAGAAGGTCACCGCGTTTCGGCCCGGCATGGCCGTGCACGGCCGATACGGTAGGCCTTGTCCACGTTGTGGTGGCAAAGTGCAGCGTATCGTCTATGCCGCAAACGAGACCAACTACTGTCCCCCGTGTCAAACCGGTGGCAGGCTGCTCGCGGACCGTTCGCTTTCTCGTCTCCTGAAGAAGGACTGGCCACGCACGCTTGCCGAATTGGAGGAACAAATGGCCAGCAAGCGCGCATGACCCTCCGCGTTCACTGGGGGGAGCGACCGATAGTCGAACGGGTCGTCTCGATGTTGGTCCGGCTTGGGGCTTCCTGAACCCCCGCAAGCCGTGGCGCGAGGGCTATACGGCATGTGCAGCAGATGTTCACTTTTCCCTTCCGCGGCGCCCCGAGTCACACCCAGGGCTATCGAGTTCTCGGTGCAGTCCGTTTTTCCGGCGCGGGTGAACGCGGCCGGGGACGCTTGGGTCAGCAACTTGGACAATAGGGATGGAAAATGATCGTGACTCTGTGTGCAGATGGTAGCTGGCGGGTCGAGTTG
>JAKSBK010000087.1 GCA_022361155.1 Pseudomonadota bacterium | reverse complement strand
GGACCGACGAAGACTGCGGTTCATTTCGATGCGGTGCAGCGCATATTCGAGGAGGTCCCAACGCCGCCAGCGGGCGCCAGGGCTGGGGCCAAACGATCAGGATTCCTGTGGCGAGGCACTAGCTGAGCTCTGCGTAAGCGTTGCCAAATACGTACTCTTTTGGCCGCTCCAGCGTGTAGGCCCGCAGCAACCACTTTCCCTCATCGTGCCACCCTTGCGTAACCAGCGTCTCTCCCGGCCACACAGGTCTGCGGAACTGGCCCGACAGCGTCTTGAAGCGAGCGGGATCGCCGCCCGCCGCTTTCCGCAGCAGCGCACGACCCACGAAGCCGTAAGTGCACAAGCCATGGAGGATCGGCCGTCCAAAGCCGGCCTGCTCCGCCGTATCGGGATCGATGTGCAGCGGGTTCAAGTCGCCGCTGAGCCGATACAGCACAGCCTGCTCAGGCGTTGTGCGATCCTCGCAGACAAAGTCGGGCTCGCGCGCGGGCGGGCGAAAACGCGCAGGCCTGGGTGGGGGCGGGCCGCCGAAGCCCCCATCGAGGCGATAGATCATCGAGCAGCTCGTCTCGCAAATCACTACCCCGTCCTGGTCCAGCGTCCGCGTCGAGATCACCACCTGAGCCATGCGCTTCAGGTCGTAGATACCGTCGACGACACCTGTCGTACGCAGGGTGGCGCTGGGCGCGAACGGCCGGTGTAGTCTCACCGTCTGCGCGGAGTGGACCACGCCAAGGTAATTTCCTCCGATGGCCTGCAGCAGCGCGGCCTGTGCAGCGTATGCGGGCACCACAGCGTAGGTCGGGAGCACCATGGGACCGCGAGCTTCGTACAGGTAGCCGAGCTCCTCGCTGCTGGCGCCCACACCAAGCGCATACAACACGACGTCCTTCCAGTCGTAGCGTCGCGCGAACTCAAGGGTCCTCTTGCCCACAGCGTCCAGGTTCAAGCCCATGACCGCATCTCCCGCTGCCGGGGCACGGAGGCTAACGTCGAGGCTAGCCCCTGGCAACCGCATTACCGACCCGCAACCGCATTACCGACCCGCAACCGCATTACCGACCCGCAACCGCATTACCGACCCGCAACCGCATTACCGACCGGCTGCCGTTGGCGACGGCCCTCGAAATCGTGGAGCCGGTTAGCCTCTCGCCATCACGACGCTTGCGCGGCCCTGTGCTGCCATCTATACCAGGCCGAACCTGTGGCTATGTGGGTGAAAACGCTGGGGATCACACTGTGCACAACCTAAGGAAATCGTGCTTCCACATGCCTTCCACTCGTTCATGCCCATCCACGTGCGGCCGCCCTTGCTCCAGATCTCGGGACGTTAGGGTCCTTGGTCCACAATTCACAGCGCTTATTACGAAGAGTGGATCTTTAAAAGATAGATCAAGATCTAACCACAGCTCACTCAACCCAGCTGCCCGAAGACCATGAAGCTCAGCATTCGCAAGAAGGATCTGCTTCGAAACCTGACTCGAACCCATTCGGTCGCCGATCGTAAGAGCTCGATGCCGATTCTGTCCAACATCTTGGTATCTGCTCGGGAACCCACCATCCTGACGCTGGCTGCCACCGACCTGTACCTTGCCGTCACGACCAGCACGGCGGCCGAAATCCAGCGGGACGGCACGTGTGCCGTCTCCGCGCGAACGCTCTTCGACATCGTCAAGAACCTGCCTGAGAGCGAGGTGCATCTTTCCGTGGACGAGAACAACGCCATGGAAATACGCGCTGCGAAGGTACGTTACCGGATTCCCGGCATGCCTGGAGGGGATTTCCCGTCGCTCCCGACCCCCGGTGATGCGAGCTTCGTGGATATCGACACGGACACGTTGGACCGGCTCATTACGCTAACTCACTACTCGATGTCCAGTGATGATACCCGTCCCCATCTCGCCGGGACGTTGTTCGAGGGGGAAGGCAAATCCGTGCGGATGGTAACGACCGACGGTCACCGCTTGTCCAAGGCAGAGACCACGCTCGAGCGCGAAGACCCGTTGCAGTTCAGCATGCTCGTTCCCGCGAAGGGAGTCACCGAGCTCCGGCGCTTGATCGACGATGCTCCAGTGGATCGCAAGGGCGGCGAAGCCGCCGCGTCGGACGTTGGTATCGCTCTGGCGGGCGGCAGCGTTTTTTTCCGCCGTGATGGGGTAGAGCTCAGCATCAAGCTTGCGGACGAGCAGTTCCCACCCTATTCGAAGGTCATTCCCCAGGCGAGTCCGAGCAGGCTCACGGTGGCGCGTGTGGTACTGACCGAAGCGCTCAGACGAGTGAGTCTGATGGCCAGCGACAAGAGCGGTGCGGTGCGTTTCAACATCGAGCCCGGCCAGGTCCAGGTTACCAGCGAAAACCCCGAGGTCGGTGAAGGCAGCGAGGAGATCGAGGTCGGCTATGCCGGAGAGGCTGTCAACATCGGCTTCAACGCTCGCTATCTTCTCGACGTCTTGGGCGCGCTCAGCGACGACGAGGTGGTGCTGGAGTTTGGGGGTCAACTGGATCCGGGGGTAGTGCGGCCAGCCAACGAAGGCGGCTTCGTGGGCGTTGTCATGCCCATGCGGATATAGGCGATACCTGATGAACCCTGGGACCTAGTGCCTCGCCACAGGAATCCTGATCGTTTGGCCCCAGCCCTGGCGCCCGCTGGCGGCGTTGGGACCTCCTCGAATATGCGCTGCACCGCATCGAAATTAACCGCAGTCTTCGTCGGTCCGCCTTGCCAGCGAGCTCCACTGCAGGCCCCAACCAACCAGGATTCCTGTGGCGAGGCACTACGCTTGCGTGACTCCGTCATGCGTCGCTTGGTGTCCCGCGGGCCCTGAGGCTTGGACGGGCAGTGCTGCGGGTGGTTTCACTGGCGACTTCCGGCTTTCGTAACCTTACCGATACGCGTATCGATCCCGGTCCTGGTTTCAATCT
>JAKSBK010000086.1 GCA_022361155.1 Pseudomonadota bacterium | reverse complement strand
TCTTCCATTTCCTGGATCATGAGCCGGACCAATTTTTCGGGATCTTCGGCTTTTTCCAGGATGGAGTTGATGTTGGCGTTCACGATGTCGCTCATGCGAGAGAAGATGCCCATGGCGTGTTACCTCTTTCGGTCGCGTCCCACGGGGACGCACTTCTTGCGGGTGGCAGCAGCTATCGACCTACGCCCTGGTTGCACTGCACTGCTTGTGCCAGACGGATGAAATGCACGTAAGCGACTGTTTTTGCTTGGTTATATGTTGTCCGATGCTCAGGTGGCCATCGCATGCGGCTGGCGATTCGGCGAAAGAAGCTAAGATCTGGGCAAGATGACGACGAGGCCCACCCAACCCCCCTCGATCGGCGAAGCTCCGGCCTTTGTCCAGATGCTGGAGCAGGTTTCGCGAGTGGCTCCACTGAACAAGCCCGTCCTGGTCATCGGAGAGCGCGGCACCGGCAAAGAACTGGTGGCATGGCGTCTGCACTATCTATCGGGGCGCTGGACCGGCCCGCTCATCAAGCTCAACTGCTCTGCTCTGACGCAGGGAACGCTGGAAAGCGAACTGTTCGGCCACGACGCCGGCGCCTTCACCGGAGCGACCAAGCGCCACCGCGGCCGCTTCGAGCGCGCGCACGGAGGCACGCTGTTCCTGGACGAAATCGCTACGATCCCGATGCGGATGCAGGAGAAAATCCTGCGCGTAATCGAATACGGAGAGTTCGAGCGCGTTGGGGCAAGCGACACCTTACGGGTCAACGTGCGCACGGTAGGCGCGACCAACGCGGATCTGCCCTCGCTCGTGCGAGCGGGCAAGTTCCGGGCCGATCTTCTGGACCGGTTGGCGTTCGACGTGATTCAGGTTCCCCCACTGCGGCACCGGCCGGAAGACATCCTGACCTTGGCTCAGCACTTTGCCGTCGGCATGGTCCGGGAACTGGGACGGGAATATTTCCCGGGGTTCACACGCCGGGCCGAACAGGCGCTGCGCGCGCACCCGTGGCCCGGAAACGTACGGGCGCTCAAGAACACGGTGGAGCGCTCGGTCTATCGTGCCTCGGACCCTGACGCGGCGATCGACCAGATCGAGTTCGACCCGTTTGCAGGCGCCTTTCAGGAGCCCCCGCCGATCCCTCGCCGAGACCAGCCCGCGAGCGAAGAGGTGAACTCGCCACAGCAGGACGGCACGCCGCAATCAAGGCAAGGCGGTGTGCCGCGACCTCGCCTTCCCACCGACCTGAAGGCGCAGGTCCTCAAGCTCGAGCGAACGCTGATCGACGAGGCGATGCGCAGCGCCTACCATCGCCAGGTCGAGGCAGCCGGCCTGCTGGGGCTCAGCTACCACCAGCTGCGAGCCTATCTTCGCAAGCACGGTCTCGCTTCGAGGTACGGTCGCAAATCAAACGACAACGCACCGTAGTCTCGGAGCGCCCCGCTCGCGTAGGCGAGCGCTTGACCCGCAACGAAGCTCCGGGTCTAGTGGGACCGTGATCGCAGCCACTGGGCGGCCTGCCAGCGGCTGGCGAAGAGCAAGCAGGGCACCTCGAACGAGCGACCCGTCTCCGGAGCGTCCACGTATTCCGGGTTCTCCGCGGGAACCAAGACCGCGAGCCGTTCCAGCCCTGCTCGAGCCGCACGGGGCTGCCAGTTGTCGCGGACCCAGGGGAAAACGCAGGCATCCAACGTGCCGCATTCGCTCAGGTCCACCATCCAGACATGACCCGCCTTGCTGCGCAGGATCTCGAGGCCCCGCATGAGCGTCTTCCTAACATCCTCAGCTAGCACCGGCCCGTGAAACTGCGTCTCCACGCAGCGCAATTGGCTGTGCCAGATCAGAAGGGTCTTGCAGGCGTTTGCTTGTCCCATCCCGTTTCGCCTTCCCGCGCGCCGGTAACGGTTGGGGCGCGTCGTTGGTTTACGAACGGAAGACTGCAGCTGCTACTGACTGACGTGCTTGGGTCAAAAAACTAACGCGTTTGGGTGAAGCCCCATCCGCGCACGAAGTCCCACATACCACGTTTCGAGCTCCATGGAGCTCCCCAGTTGAGGAATGGCTTGATAGTGGCTGCTCGGGCCCGGGCAGGTCGGCTTTCCAGGCGGCTTGCGGGCGAGCACGCCTTCGGGATTCGCTCGAGGAGTACACACGCAGAGACCGAAGAGCCGCGAGCGCTGCGCCCCGCATGGCCGCGGCCGATCGAGGTACTCCTGGACGAGCCGACAGGACATGAATTATATGAAAAACTGGAAATACCGTTGGTCCGGATTACGCAAGCCCGGGCGGCTGATCGCTGCAACGATCCTGCTGCCGCTGGCAGCCTGCCAAGGCACAGCAGGCGACGCGGCAAGCGCGAACCCCACGGCGGAAGGCGGAAGCGGCGTCGGTGCACCGCCGAGCATGCCCAAAGGCGTCGCCGGCAACTCGGGCGCAGGGGGCGGCAACCTTGGTTTCGGCGATTCTGTCCGGAAACTACATGCGGTTGCCGAGGCCTAGCACTACCGCCCCAAAACTGCGATCCGTCACATGCGTTGCGAACGCCACGCTCGCCAGCATGGAATCCGACAGCCGAAGGTCGCAACCGAGCGAGAGTGCGAAACCCGGCCTGAACCTCCAACCGACGCCCGGAGCCGCGTCTTGGGAGACGTTGCTCCACGCTCCCCAGTTGTTGATCGTCTGATCGTGCAACCGGAAGCGCTTCGAATCGTTGATGCGATGGATGTAGAGCCCGGTGCCCGCGAGCGCCCAGGGGCGAAGCAGGTCGTCGGCCTCGAGCACGTAGCGGGCGAACGCCTGGATCGGCAGCCAGGCGCGGCCGCGGGTGAGCTCCTCCTGCGCGGGAATGGTCCCTTGGGCCTCACCCGACACCACCTGCACCCGGCGCGCCCACACCACCGCGGCCAAGCCACCCACGGTCAGCCTGCCAGGACCGAGCCGCGCGAAAAGCGCCTGCTCGTAGCCGCCCTGAAGCCCGAACCCCAGCCCTGCTCCTGTTCTGAAAGCTAGCGGGAGCTGAACACGCAAGACGCCATCGCTTGGCGGCGCAAAGGGACTCGGTTCTTCCGGCTCCTCTTCCTCCAGTGCATCCTCCTGCGCCTGCTGCTCGTCGACCTGGCGGCTTTCCGGCGAGTAGTACGCCTCATCATCGGTCATCTGGTCCACGGCTTCCCCGTGCTCGGCCTGTGCTCTCGCTGCATCGGGGATCCACACGATCGGCAGCATGGCCAACACAAACACGCAGCGGACGAAACTTGGTACGGTCATTTCGAATCCCTTGTAAAAACGGGTAGGCTAGTTTCCGTGGGATGGCCGACGATGGTCAGAATCGGCGAAATGGATGAGTTATTCTTCCGCGGGCCCTACTGTCAAGAGCCGCTGGTGATCCGTTCCCGTGTCCCTTGAAGAGCTAGAACGCGTGCTCGCCGCCCTGGCACGCGGCGAGACGAGCGTGCCGCAGGCGCTCGAGCAGCTACGAGAGCTGCCGTTCACCGACCTCGGTTTCGCGAAGGTCGACCATCATCGTGCGCTCCGCCTCGGCTATCCAGAGGTCGTGCTCGGGCAGGGCAAGACCCCGGCGCAAGTGGTTTCCGTTGCGGAGTCGCTGTACCTGAAGGGAGCGCGCGTGCTGGTCACGCGAGCGTCCAGCGAGCAGGCGGATGCCATGCGCGAGCGCTTCACGGCGACCAGGCACGATGCGGTCGCGAGGACGATCGTGCTCGAGCACGAGCCGCTCGACCCACGAGGCCGCGGACCCATCTGCGTGGTGACGGCGGGCACGAGCGACATTCCCGTGGCCCAGGAGGCCGTCGTCACGGCGCAAACGCTGGGCAACGAGGTCACGCGCTTGTTCGACGTCGGCGTCGCTGGCATTCACCGTCTGTTTGCCCACCGTGCCGAGCTGGAGCAGGCGAGCGTCATCATCGTGGTGGCTGGCATGGAAGGCGCGCTCGCGAGCGTGATCGGCGGCCTGATCGCGAGGCCCATTATCGCGGTGCCGACGTCTATCGGTTATGGAGCGAGCCTGCAGGGTCTCGCGGCTTTGCTCGGCATGCTCAACAGCTGTGCCTCCGGCGTCAGCGTAGTCAACATCGACAACGGTTTCGGCGCCGCGTGTGCGGCGCACCGCATCAATCAACAGCAAGCATGACGAGCTTTGCCAAACCACCGGGCGAGTGCGCGAGCCAGCTTGATGCCGGAGCCGGACCGAACTGCATGCTGTTCCTCGATGCGTTCTCGGGTGTTTCAGGCGATATGCTGGTGGCGGCTCTGCTTGACCTGGGTGTCCCGCTGCAGCTGGTGCAGCGGGCGCTCGAACCGCTGCCCCTTGGCGGCTACCGCATCGAGCTCAGCGAGGTGCGCAGGTCCTCGATTCGAGCGCTACGATTTCGGGTCGTGGTCGAGCCCGCGCAGCCCTCGAGAGACTACGCCAGCATCAGAGACGTGCTGCAGGGCACGAGCTCTCTCACCGACGGTGCTCGCGCCATGGCGCTCGAGAGCTTTGCTTGCTTGGCTCGCGCTGAAGCCAGGGTACACGGCGTGGAGCTCGAGCGGGTGCACTTCCATGAGGTCGGGGCCGTGGATTCGATCGTGGACATCGTGGCCGCGGCGGTGTGCATCGATCATCTCTCGGCCCGCGTCGCGTGTTCACCCTTGCCCATGGGCAGGGGCTTCGTTGCGACGCAGCACGGATCGTTGCCGCTGCCCGCGCCCGCCACGCTCGAGTGCCTGCGCGCCGTGCCCACCTACGACGCCGGCATCGAGGCCGAGCTGGTCACGCCGACGGGTGCTTGCCTTGTCGCTACGCTGGCGACGAGCTTCGAGCGCTGGCCTGCTATCGTGCCCGAGCGCGTGGGGTGGGGCGCAGGCAGTCGAGCGCTCGATGATCGCCCCAACGCCCTGCGCGCCGTGCTGGGCAAGCCCGGCCCGGCCGCATCTGACCGCCAGCGCGAATGCGTCCTGGTCGAGACGAATGTCGATGACATCAGCGGCGAGCATGTTGCCTTCGCCCTGCAGCGGGTGCTCGAGCAAGGGGCTGTCGACGCGTGGGCCAGCCCGATCGGGATGAAGAAAGGGCGTCCGGGCGTGCTGCTGTCGGCGCTCGTGCGGCGCTCGCAGCTGCACGCGGTGAGCCACACGCTGCTGTCGGAAACGGGAAGTCTCGGCGTACGCTCGCGCGCGGTGGACCGGATCGAGCGCCCCCGACGCAGCGTAGAAGTCACGACGCCCTACGGGCGAGTCACGGTCAAGATCGCAGACAGAGACGGCCTCCCGGCACAGATCAAGCCCGAGTACGAGGCTTGCCAGCGATTAGCGAGCGCCAAGGACATCCCGATTCGACAGGTGTACCAAGCCGCGCTGGCGAGCGCTCTCGAGGTCACGCGCAGGCGTTGAGCTGGCCTGAAATGGAGCATCAGTCCTGCGCGGGCCCTCAGGCAGGCGCTACAAGGCCGGCACGGTGCAGTGGTAGGGATTGGCAAGGGTCCCGAGCGCCGTGGTGTTGCCGGGCGACGGGGGAGTAAAGGGGCAGCTTCCCGCAAAGCGCAGGGCGTTCTGCGCATCGAAGCCCTGCACCTCCACAATGTGCGGTACATCGGGGCAGAGCTCCTCGATCAAGAGCTCGTCCTCGCACATGGGCGGCATCAGGATACAACCTGGATTCGGACACGGATTCATGAACGCGTCCTCGACTATGACCACGGTGCGTGCGATCCCACTTTGCGCGCAGGTGCCGTTCATGGATCCCCAGTGCAGATCCACCACAGCCTCGACGCCCATGGGGCACTCGAAGGTGTGGATCGTCACCTGGGTCTTGGCGGCCCGACTGTTGCTCTTGTTCACATCCAAGCTGCAGCCCAGCCCGAACAACACGACAAGCGCGCCTATCGCCGCCGTCTTGGGCCTTGGAGTCGGTGTCCGTGTACGTGCCGCTACCAAACCGCGCATCGGCTTACCTTTCGCCTTCGTGCATTCAAGTCCGACCCGTGTTCTATAGCAGTTCCCGCTGCCAGCCGGAAGGCAGCAACCCCCTCTGCGCCCGCCCTGGACCGCTGACTGTGCGCGAGGCACGCGACCCCACACCGTACACGACCCCACACCGCACACGACCAGCTCGCCCCTTTAGGATCGCTGTAAGCGCACGTTTTTTTGATCCTGAGGACCAAGGAACGCGCTGAAGAGCCATGGGAGCACAACGCAAGCACTCGGTGACACCCGACGCTGGGGCCGACCCCCTCGTCGGACGCATCGTCGCGGAGCGCTACCGCATCGATAGCCCGCTGGGTGCGGGTGGCATGGGGCAGGTGTACCGTGCGACCCAGCTTTCGGTGGATCGGCCGGTAGCACTGAAGGTCATGCGCACCGACGACGCACGGGGCACGGAGCTCGGCTCGAGCTTCCTCAACGAGGCTGCGCTCGCGGCAGGTCTCACGCACCCGAACATCGTCACGGTCTACGACTACGGCCGGGATGGGGATTGCTGCTTCCTGGTCATGGAGCTGGTCACGGGTAAGACGCTCGCCGAGCTGCTCGAAGAGGAAGGCCCGATCGCACCGCTGCGGGTGATCCATATCTGCGCTCAGATCTGCCGGGCACTACGCGCCGCCCACGCCAAGAGCATCATCCACCGCGACCTGAAGCCTTCCAACGTGGCCTTCGCAAACCAGGCCGAACCCGACCTGCTCAAGGTACTGGACTTCGGACTGGCCACACGCGTGAGCGATCTCGCGGGTCAGGCCGACGAGGGCGCCCGAGCAGGGTCGCCGAAGTACTGCTCGCCGGAACACATCGACGGCTGCGACATGGACGCGAGAAGCGATCTGTTCTCGCTCGGGATCATCGCGTACGAGATGCTCACGGGAAGGGTGCCCTTCGAAGGTCCCACCGAACTCGCGACCGTCGCGAAACGCTTGCTGTGCTCGGTCCCCCCAGTCCCGATGCGCGATGCGCCCGGGAACGAAGCGCTGGAGCGCGTGATCCGTCGCTGCCTCGCGAAGCGCCCCGAGGCTCGCTACCAGTCCACCGACGAGCTGCTCGCAGCGCTTCAGGAAGCAGCACACTCGTTGGGCCTGCCCTCGCTTCAAGCCGTGAGACAGCGCGTCAATGCCTCGGGGATCAGCGGCGTGCGTGCCAGGGTCGACCCCGGGCGATCCGATCCGCAGCAGGCTGGCAGCGACGCCGTGTCGGACCAGCCTGCGGATCAGGCTCACCTGCCCACGCCGCTTGTACCACCGCCGCACTTTGCGAGCGCCGTCGCGCTGCCCCCCTCAGGCCAGGGACTCGAGCTGCCCCGTGCGCTGCGGCGCTCGTTCGCGCCGGCCCAGCTCGAGCAACCGCGACCGCCTGTGGTGCTGCAACCCTGGCCGCATCCCGCGGGATTGGCCGCTGCGGGGTTGGGCTACCCCCCCGGAGCCGAGCCCCACGAAGCGATCCCGCGGCCTGCCGGGCGGGCAGGCACGGGCGCGATCGGGCAATCGCCTCGAGCGGACCACGCCCTCGGAAGCGACCAACCTGCCGAGCCGCCCAGCAAGAGGTCCTACTGGCTGCGGGTGGCGGTGGTGGTTGCGTGGACCCTGCTCGCCGTTGCGGCGGGCGCTGTCCTCACCTCCACGCTGGGTCGACCGTCCCAACAAGGCGGACCGCCCCAGCAAGCTCCTGAAACGTAACCGTTCACCGGGGTCTTTGCTTCCGCGACGGCTTCCCAGGCTTGCTGGTTGCCCTGAAACCCCCGAGCAGACTTCGTGACGGGCTACGGCCGGCTACGGCCGGCTACGCCGCAGGGTTGACAAAACCTGCGCTACCCGTCCAACTACCCATGAGGAGCTCGATGGTTATGAGGCCTAGCATCGAACGGGCGACGGTCCTCGGGGCCGGCGTCATGGGCAGCGGCATCGCCGCACATCTTGCGGGAGCGGGGATCCGCACGCTGCTGCTGGATATCGTTCTGCCGGCGACCCAAGGACAGGCAGCAGCCGATCCCGGGGCGCGCACCAGGGTGGCCGACCAGGCGCTGGCCAAGGCGCTCAAAGCGCGGCCCGCGTTGTTTTACGAGCCGGATGCAGCGCGTCTCATCAGCACCGGCAACTTCGATGATCATCTCGAGCAGATGCGCGATAGCGACCTGGTGGTTGAAGCGGTCGTGGAGAATCTGCAGCTCAAGCAAGCGCTGTTCGAACGCATCATGCCGTTTGTCAAGGACGACGCGATCCTCGCCTCGAACACGAGCGGCTTGTCCATCGCCGCCATGAGCGACGGCCTGCCAGCCAGCGTGCAGCCCCGGTTCTTGGTGATGCACTTTTTCAACCCTGTGCGCTACATGCGTTTGCTCGAGCTGGTGACCGGGCCGAAGACCGAACCTCAGGTCTTGGAGCGCGCGCGCAGCTTCGGCGAGTTCCTCGGCAAGGGCATCGTCTTGGGCAAGGACACACCCAACTTCGTGGCCAACCGGATCGGCATCTACAACATGATGCAGGCCCTGCACCTGATGAAAGCCGGGGGCTATGCGATCGAAGAGATCGACCGTTTCGCCACGGCCGCCGGCGGGCGTGGTGGGGCCGGTCCGTTCAAGACGTGCGATCTCGTGGGCTTGGATACCATCGTTCACGTGTCGACCAACTGCTACGACTCGCTGGCCGGCGACGAGGAGCGCGATGTCTTCAAGGTGCCGGACTGGGTGACGGACTTGGTGCGGCAAGGACGACTGGGACGCAAGACCGGTGCGGGCTTCTACAAGAAATCCGGCAAGGAGATCCTGGTGCTCGATCTGGACTCGGGCGACTACCGGCCGCAGCGAAAAGTAAGCTATCCCTCACTGGACAAGACCAAGAACCTGGAGGAAGCGCGGCCGCGCCTGCAGGCGTTGACGCATGCCGACGATCGGGCCGGCCGGTTCATCTGGGACTCGCTGTCACGCAATCTATGCTACGCAGCGCGACGCGTCGGCGAGATCGCCGATGACATCGTGAGCATCGACCGAGCCATGCGATGGGGTTTCAATGCGCAGCTCGGGCCCTTCGAGACCTGGGACGCCCTGGGTGTGGCCGAGTCCGTGGAGCGCCTACGCCGGGACGGGCGCGCGGTCCCAAGCTGGGTCTCGGACATGCTGGCGCAAGGTGGCACGAGCTTTTACTCCGGCGACGCGGCCACGCGGACCTATTTCGACGTGAGCACCAAGAGCTCCAAGCCGCTGGCCCGCGACCCGAGGCACCTCAGCATCGATGTGCTCAAGTGCGACAGCTCCAACGTCATCAAGCGAAACATGGGCGCGTCCTTGATCGATCTGGGTGACGGCTGCCTATGCCTCGAGGTGCACACCAAGATGAACAGCCTCGACTCCACGGTGTTCGAGATGGTCGACAGCGCGGTGGAGGAAGCCGAGCGCAACTTTGAAGCCATCGTGATGGGCAACGATGGAGCGGCGTTCGGCGCAGGCGCGAATCTGTTCGTGCTCATGGCGGGCATTCAACAAAAACAGTGGGATCAGATCGAACGGGCCGTGCGCCAAATGCAGACCAGCCTGCAGAAGCTGCGCTATGCCAGCGTTCCGGTGGTGGCCGCGCCGTTTCAGTTCACGCTTGCAGGCGCTGCGGAGCTCGCGATGGCTGCGGACGCGTGCCAGGCACACGCAGAAACCTACATGGGACTGGTGGAAATCGGCGTTGGTCTGGTACCCGCAGGCACCGGCTGCTTGCGCATGGTCGAGCGTTTCACCGGCGACGTACGCAACATCGAGGGCGTCGATCTGCTCCCCTTGATCGGCACGGCGTCGCTGAATCTCGCCACCGCCAGGGTTGCCACGAGCGCAGCGGAAGCCAAATCGCTCAGGTTTCTGAGACCCGACGACGGCATCACGCTCAACCGCGACCATCTGCTGCAGCACGCCAAGCAGCGAGCTCTAGGCATGGCACGCTCGGGTTATCGCCCGCAACGACCGCCGCAGTTCCGGGCCGCGGGCGTGGATGTAGCGAAGACCCTGAGCGCGCGTGTGTGGGGCATGGTGGAAGGCGCCTGGGCGAGCGACCACGACGCACTGATCGCGAACAAGCTCGCGCACATCCTGTGCGGCGGCGACGTAAACGCCGGGGCTTTGCTGCCCGAGCAAGCCTGGCTCGATCTCGAATGCGAAGCGTTCCTATCCCTGTGCGGAGAAGAAAAGACCCTGGCTCGTATCCAGCACATGCTGATGCATAACAAGCCCCTGCGAAATTAGTGTCCTGGAACAGAAATTCCTCACATAATTCGGCGGCCCTTGACGCCGATTGAACCAGCGACCGCCTTTCGGCTATCTTCTTGAAATAGCTCTGCACTGCATCGGAATTGAACCGCAGCCGGCGTCGATTCGCCGGTTCCTTCGACGCCAATTGCTCACCGAATTATGCAAGTAATCACTGTTCCAGGACACTGGTCTCGATCTCAGGATCAAGCCTATCGTGACTGAGCACAATTGCTGTGGCTCCATGACTGTGGGAGAACAATCCGATGGCATTCCCGTTGAACGTGACCGTGGCAAGCGCCGTGCGAACAGCGATTGGGCGTGGCGTCAAAGGCAGTCTCAAGGATACGCGTCCGGAGGACATGGCAGCCGCGGTATTGCATGAGGCTCTCGCTCGCGTGAAGGGTTTGAAGCCCAACGACGTGCAAGACGTCGTGCTCGGCTGTGCCATGCCTGAAGGAGCCCAGGGCCTGAACCTGGCGCGCAACGTCGTCTTCACGGCCGGCTGGCCGGACGAGGTGGCCGCCGAAACCATCAACCGCTTCTGTTCGAGCGGCCTGCAAGCGATCGCACATGGAGCGCAGAGTATCCAATGCGGGCTGCTCGACGTCGTGGTCGCAGGCGGCGTGGAGACGATGTCCATGGTGCCCATGACGGGCCATACCACGCGCCTGCACCCCACACTGGTGGACGAGCGCCCCGAGACCTACATCGCCATGGGTCTGACAGCGGAACGCGTGGCCGAGCGTTTCCAGGTCAGTCGTGAGGACCAGGATCGCTTTGCGAAGCGTTCGCAAGACAACGCGAGCAAGGCAATCCAGGCAAGCGCATTCGACGCCGAGCTGGTCCCCCTAAAGGCGCGCGTATTCGAGGCCGGACGGCGGGGCCTGCGCGACTTTGTCGCCGACGAGTGTCCGCGCCCCGAGACCACGCTCGAGGGACTCGCCAAGCTGAAGCCCGCCTTCAAGAACAAGGGCACGGTGACCGCGGGCAACAGCTCGCCGCTGAGCGATGGGGCGGCAGCGGCGGTGCTGCTCTCGGACCAGAAGGCTTCGGAGCTGGGAACTCGGGGTCTGGGCAGACTACGTGGCTTCGTGGTCGTGGGCGTGCCGCCGGACGTGATGGGGATCGGCCCTGTGCCTGCGATTCGAGCGCTTCTCGCCCAGACGGGTCTGAAACTCGGCGACATCGACCTGTTCGAAATCAACGAGGCGTTCGCCGCCCAGGCCGCCTACTGCCAGCGCGAGCTGGGCATTGGCGACGAAAGAATCAACGTCAGCGGAGGTGCGATCGCCCTCGGGCACCCGCTGGGCTGCACGGGTGCCCGACTGACCGCAACGCTGCTTTATGGGCTGAAGCGGTTGGGTGGACGCTACGGCATCGTCTCCATGTGCATCGGCGGCGGCATGGGTGCGGCAGGCTTGTTCGAGGCCGAGCGCTAGTACCGCTTGCCAGGGATTATGGTGAACACGAGCGATCATCAGGGATCGCACAGTGCAAGCGTATCCCGTGAGTTGCATTCGATACAGGCGCCGTCTTACGCTCTTGGCGGAGCCGCTTCCAGACGCTCCAGCGCCGGCTGCGGAAGAGCGGCTGATAGACGCTGCGTAGCTCCGAGATCACGCCCGGCGTTCCGCGTACGAGCACGTAGTCGTACCAGCCGAGGTCGCGCAGGGGCTTGACTTGCTCGGGCGTCCACTCCCAGCGCGCTGGCACCCGAGGTGGCCGGTCGTTCGGCTTGAAGCGAAACGGCGACTGCGGGAAGTCGGCAAAGCTGAACATGACGGCGCCGCCCTTGCGCACCTGGTAGTAGGCGACCGAGTGAATGAAGGGCGCGAAGCGGACGTGTCGCGAGCCTCGATCCCAGATCAGGCCCGCCACGCGTTGCCGTGCTGGGATCGCGGCCAGCGCGGCGTCGAGCCGGCCTACTTCCGTCTGGAATGCGAGGAAGGCGCGTCCAGCGAGCGCCGCATGCGCGAGTCCAAGGGCCATCACGGCCCCGAGCAGCACCGAGCTCCAGGCTCGGGGCAGCGCTGGCACGCCCAGCACGATGAACACGGCGGCCAGCAGCGGCAGGCGCGCCGAAATGGGCCAGATCCACGCATAGCTCACCGGGAGCAGGAAGTAACCAGCCACGGCGGCCGGCGCCAGGAGCGCAAGACGAGCGCCAGCTGCTGCATCGACGAGGCTCGCCCTCGAAGCTTTGCGCCGACCCGCAACGAGCCCGATCGTGAATGCGAGCATCAGAAAGCCGCTCCACAATCCGAGCATCCACTGATCGTGCTTCGTGTGCAGCACGTCGGTGAGCCATCCCGCGCTGTCCCTGAGCGCATGCCGGAAGGGCAGGTAGACCGGGCCGGGGCCCTGCGGTGTCCTGAGCCAGGCGGCTGCAAGCGTGCTTTGTCCTGCGGGACTGGTCAGGCTCCAGACGAGGGCGCCGAGCAGGGCGGGCAATAGAGGCCAAAGCAGCCGCGCGCGTCGCGTGCGGCCGCCGCCACCAAGGCTCAAGAGCACTGCGCCCGCGGCTAGGAAGCCGAAAGGGACCACGTGGGTGTAGAACGTGAGCAGAGCGACACATGCCAAGGCTACCGATCCGGCATGGCTGCCCGAGCGATGCTGCCGCGCCGCAAGTGCCAGGCCGTAGAGCGCTAGCGGGATGGCGGCCAGGAAGTTGAAGAAGCCCAGGACGAGATGCGCGTTGTAGACCAGCGGAAGCACAAACACGCACAGCCTCGGATCCTTGCCGATAGCCGAAAGCAAGCCGCGCATCGCGTAGGGCGTCGAGCACACCACCAGCGTGACCAGGATCTTGTTGGCTGTGGTTACACCGCACAGGAAGCTCAGGAGGTGGGCCGCGAGGTAGTAGGTCAGGTACTGCGTGCGAAGCAGCTCGATGTCGAACAGCCTCTCGAAGCCGAAAGCTGGATCGGCGTAGGAATGCAGGACGCGTATGGCGGCCAGATGCTGGGGCAGGTCCTGGATGGGCGGGTAGGGCACCAGCCACAGCGGCAGCGCGCTCAGCACCACACACACCGCAAGCGAAAGGTCCCAGCCCGGCCAAGCGTGCCGGCTTCCGGGTACGCGGGAAGGCCTTCCGGTCACGCTGGGCGCGTTGCCAACAGCGCTGGGCCCCTTTAGGGTTGTGGCGATGGTCATCACGGTTCGCTACTTTGCCGCCGCCCGTGAGCTCTGCGGGACGCGAGAGGAATCGCTGTCAGTGCCCGGGCAGGAGCACTCTACCAGCGAGCTTCTGGCGCTGCTCGCTGCACGTCACGAACGGCTCGCCCCGCACGCGCAGGGCATGCAGCTCGTGATCAACGGCTGCATCGCCAACACCGGCGAGCGCGTGCGCGACGGTGACGTGGTCGAGGTTCTGCCTCCGGTGGCCGGTGGGGCTGTTCGCAACGAAACCGCGCTGCCGAACGAAACCGCGCTGCCGAACGAAACCGCGCTGCCGAGCATTGCCGCCGTGCCGAGCATTGCCGCCGTGCCCGGAGACAGCGCAGCGCGCTGCGAGATCCGCGAGCAGCCGCTTTCGGTCGATGAAGCCATCGCCGCGGTTCAGCGTCCCGACTGCGGCGGCATCTGCGTCTTCATGGGCACGGTCCGCGACCATGCGGACGGCCGAGCGGTCGCGAGGCTTCGCTACGAGAGCCATCCCAGCCTGGCGCTCGAGCAGCTGCGCCGCGTGCTCGCCCGCGTACGAGGCCGGCACGAGCGGGTTCATCTGGCGGTGTTGCATCGCGTTGGGGACCTGCAGATAGGAGATACCGCAGTCATCGTGGCCGCCAGCGCAGCGCATCGCGATCGGGCATTCAGCGCCTGCCGCGACGTCATCGAGGGCATCAAGGCCAGCGTTCCCATTTGGAAAAAGGAGTGGGGGCCGGATGGCAGCGCGCTGTGGGTGAATCTGGCGACCGCTACACGAAACGATCGATGATCTGCTGTGCCTTGCGGATCGTGGTGCGGTCCAGGCGTCCCACGCAGGTGACACTCAGCCGTCGCGGATCGAACACGTGCCGCGCCACGTCCCTCAGGTCGTCGGGGCCGATGTTCAGGGCGCGCTCCGCAAGCAGATCGAGGCGGCCGTCCAGGTCGAACAAGCTGTGGGTGCCGTAGTGGCGGCACATCGTTTCCGCATCGTCCAGGGTCGCCCGCAAGTCCCAGCGATAGCGCTGCTTGGCCTTGGCCAGCTCCCCGTCGTCCACGCGCCGCTCGCGTAGCTGGCGCACCAGCGCGAGCACCTCGCAGACCAGAGCAGGGGTCTTGGTGTGCTCCACCGTGGCCCCGACGTCAAAAACGCTGGCGTCTTCGTACGGATCGGTTGAGGCGAAAGTGTCGTAAGCAAGCCCCGTCTCATCACAGATACGCCGGTGCAGCCGGGTGCTCATGCCGTCGTCGAGCACGCGGCACAGCAGCTGCTGTGCAAGCGCTCGCGGGTCGGATTCCCCAAAGCTCGCGAAGCTCAGCCGTACCTCGGTTTGGCTGCCGTGCGTCTCTACGTAGAGCCAGCGAGGACGCCGCTGACCTCGACTGGGTGCGTTGGCGGCCGCCCGTCTTCCTGCCCGCAGCGGCCCCATGAAGCGCTGCACGGCCTCGAAAACCTGACCCGTCTTCACGTCCCCGGCTGCGCAAAACACCATGTTGCTTGCGCCGTAGAAGCGCTTCATATGGGTGCGCAGGTCGCGGCGTCCAAAGCCGTCCAAGTTTGGGGTCGTCCCCGTGATCTTGTAGCCCAGGGGATGCGACCCAAAAACCAGAGAGCGTGACAGGTCATCAATGCAGATGTCGCGGCCCTCTTCGTCCAGACCTTCGAGGATCTCCTCGCGAACGATGCGCTTCTCCACCTCGATGTCGCCGAAGCGTGGCTGGGCCAGGATGTTGGCCAAGATGGCCACGCCCTGGCCGACGCTTTCCGGCGGAAGGCTGACTTCGTAGGCGGTGAAGTCCGCGTGCGTCGTGCCGCTCAGCGTGCCGCCCAGGCGTTCGATCGCGAGGTTCAACGCGTACGACGACGGGTACCTTTCGGTGCCGCGGAAGAGCATGTGCTCCAGGAAGTGGCTGAGGCCGTTGCTGCGAGGGGACTCGTAGCGCGAGCCCGCCCGAACGAAGACCGCGAGGTTGGCCGTGTGCAGGTGGGGCTGGGGCGTGATGACGAGCTTGAGACCGTTCGGGAGTCGCCAGGCGCACGCTTGCGGTTGGCGCGGAAGTCGATCCAGGCGCAGGGCTTTGGCGCCCACCAGGTTGCCGTGACGTCGCCGCGCGGCCGGCACACGCGGCCTGATATCGGGTGCCGCCTCCACGATCACTCCACACCCTCGTAGGTGAGCAGAGCGTCGTTGACGGCAAGCGCCTTGTCCGCCGTGGCCTCCTGCATCAAGCGCTTGACGTAGCCCTTGAGCACTTGGCGTTCTCGGGTTGGCAGCAGGCGATCGAGCATGCGCCCGCGCTCTTCCTCGTTGAAGTCCTCTGCCTTTGCATGCGTGCGCTCCACAAGCTTGACCACGAACCAGTCGCTTCCGAGCTGCATTGGCTCGTCGAGGAAAGGCTCATCGGTCGTCAGCCGAAACGCGGCTTTGACCAAAGACCCCGAGTCGAAAGGACCGGGAATGGCCGTGTCCGAGCGACCGAAGGGTCCCGCATCACGCACCTGGGGTGCCATCGGGTCTTCTTCGGCCTCGGCCTGCCCTTGCGCATCGTTACGGGTCTGTGCCAGCTCGGCAAGCGACGCACCCTGCAGCAGCTTGGCGTGCGCGGCCTGCGCGGCTGCGCGTGCGAGCCGCTCGGAGGTTTCCTTCTCGTAGGCCTGTTGCGCTAGTTCGCGCTTGGCTTCCTCCAGCGGGACGTCGCCTTCGCGGATCCCTTCTACGCGCAAGATATGGAAGCCGTAGCGCGACTCGACCACATCCGACACGGCGCCGGGTTTCATGGCGAACTGAACGTCATCGAAAGCCTTGACCATGCGGCCCTTCGAGTTGTAGCCGAGGTCTC
This sequence comes from Pseudomonadota bacterium, assembly GCA_022361155.1. NCBI lineage: Bacteria > Pseudomonadati > Pseudomonadota > Pseudomonadota bacterium. The sequence continues at coordinate 5,377 of JAKSBK010000086.1, read as the reverse complement.
CGCCCTGCCTCGCACTCGCGCTGTCCTCGCTGAGCTGCCGCGCAAGCGCCGCGAAATCTCCACCAGCCTTGACACGCTCGAGTATCTCGGCGGCCCGGTCGCGTGCCTTGCTCTTGTCCTGTTCGGGCGCGTTCGGGTCGACCTTGATCAGGATGTGGCGGGTTCGCACCTGCTTCTCCAGATCCGTGTAGCGGTGCTTCTCTTTCTCGTACGCTGCGTTGAGGTCGTCCTGGTGCGCCTGCATCCAGGCATCCACGTCGGCCGAGCTCGGGGACAGGCTGCCGCCGTAGTACGCAGGCGAGAACCTGAGGTACTTCAGCGTCACCTTCTCACGTTCCTGGACAAAGGCGTTCCACAGCTCCGTATCGCTGATCGAGACGGTCGCTCGGATCAGCTCGCGCATTTGGTGAGCCAGTGTCTCTTCGATCTGTCCTTGCGCGAACTCGCGCACGCTGCGCCGCAGCCGGTACTGGATGAAACGCTTCAGGTTGTCCTTGCTGAACCTGTCGTTGCTGTCCGAGAAATCGAAGCGTCGCGGTCCCGAGCCGAAGAAGGGCGGGGCGTCGGATGCCATGGACACATAGATCGTCCCGTCCTTGGCCACGCGCCGCATGACCTCTTCTTCGCTGATCCGGAAACCCAGATCCCGCGCGCGCTCCGCCAACAGCCTGCGCTCGACCAGTCCATGCAAAACCAGCTGCTTGAGGTTGGCCTGCTTGGTAAGCGCCGGTGGATAGCGGTCGGCGCCCGAGAGCAGGTAAGCGGCTTCGAAGTCACCCGCTCCGATCGTATGGCCTCGCACCGAAGCCGCAGTGCTGACCGTGGAGGTCGTGCAACCCTCTGCTTGGGGCCCACCGAACTGAAGCACGAACACGGAGCTCAGCAAGACGACGACGCCAGCCAAGATAAGGCTACGGAATTTCTCGACAATCTTCTCGAGCACGGGCGCTCTCTCCGACGGTCCGGTACGATAGATGACCATTCTGCGCCAGGCAACCGGCTTTCGGGAGTCGAGCTGAATTCCATTTATGCAGGAATACTATTGAAATAGAATGGTGCAATAATCCACTAAGGCGGCGATTGGCACCGTATACCCAGCGGCCTGGCTCGCGCAGCAGCCGAGGCGGGGCGGGTTCATGCTTGGGCGCGTCAGACGTTAGAGAGTGCGAGAGAGAGCGTGATGGCGCGACTTCTGGTATGCACTCCTAACCCTTGCGGCCGACGCGCTGTCGGTCGTCTCTTGGCTTGGTAGAAAGGAAGGCGCACGTGGCCTCGGGCGGTGGCAATACGAAGTATGTGGTCGTGGGGTTGCTGCTGCTTGGTGCGGCAGGAGCGCTGTTTGCCTGGGTCCAGTCCCAGAAAAGCCAGGAGCGGGCTCAGCCGCCTCCGCCACCGCCCAGGAGCGTGGAGCGGACCGTTGCACTGGCGGAGCCGCAGTTCGAGCTCGAGGTCGAGGAGGAACCCGAGCCACCCCCCCACCCGAGCCTGTCAGGAAGAAAAGGCGGCGGCCGCGCAAGGACTTTTGGGCGTGCAGCGGGGACATGCCCCGCCAGCAGGTCAAGAAGGTGCTCACCTCGAGGAACCGCTCTAGGGTCCGCACCTGCTACGAGCGGCGCCTCAAGGTCAATAACGCCCTTCAGGGGACCATAGCCTTGCGCCTGCGTGTCGACGCCGGGGGCCGGGTAGCGGCAACGCAGGCGAGCGGGTCGCTGCGCGACAACGAGGTGTTTTCCTGCGTGCGCAACCTCGCGAAGGAGTGGCAATTCCCGCCACCCGAGGGCGGCGACTGCGCCGTGGTGGCCGTGCCATTCAATTTTACGCCTAAACTGTGATGCAAGCGCGCGGCGCCTACGCAACGAAGTTCCCGGGTCAGGCTAGGCGCCGGCTGCGCCGGACCACTCCCAGGGCTCTTCGTCGCTTTGGGGCTCACGTCGTTCGCTGAGCCGCTGGCGAAGCCTGGCCTGGAGCTTGCGGGCTGCTGGCAGGTCGGGCGCGCAGCGCAAGGCAGCATCGACATACTGGGACGCGTCGCGCAAAGAGGCGCGCCTGGCCAGCATGCAGAAACACTGGGCGGCACGCTTGCGATCGGCTGCCGCGTCCTTGCTCTGGCCGGAGTTCACGCGGCTGATCAGGCACTCGGCCAGGTAGCCCATGACCTCCGCGTCGTTGGGCTCGATCTCGAGAGCCCGCCGTAGAGCAGCGACGGCCCCGCCCCAGTCCGCCAGCTGCCTTGCCCGCACGTAGGCGATCTCACACAGCAGCGCGTGCTGCTGGCGTCGATCGCGGCTGGCCTTGATCTCGAACTCGTACAGCACGGCCACGGCCTGTGCATTGCCGGCCCTCCGGTAGATAGCGCGAGCCGCAGCGACTGCGTCGCTCAGTTGAGGGTCGAGCTCGAAGGCGCGCTGGTAGCGTTTGGCCGCCTCGAGCTCGTTGCCAAAATGGCTCTCCAGGATTTGCGCAGCCCGCTGGTGCATCTCGGCGACGAAGACGCTGTCGATCGCGATCGATTGCTCGGCGACCTTGATCAAATGGTTCAGCCATTCGAGCAGACGCGGGTGATCGCCAAGGTCCTCGAGCGCCCTGCGCAGGCGATCAGCCGCGACGCGGTGCTCGGGCGCACGCTTCAGCGCGCGCTCGTACATGTTTTGCGCTTGTCGCAGATCGTCCAGTCGGATGGCGGCATCCCCGGCTTGCACGAAAGCGTCAGCAGCCTGGTAGCCGTCTTCGAGCAGCTCCGCCCAAGCAGCCATCAAGTTGGCCAGGGCCGTCATGTCGCCACGCCGCGCGTAGTGGTCACGAAGCCCGAGGACGGCTTCCCCGTCGCGCGGATTGTCATGGAGCCGCGCTAGCAGCATCTTGGACGACAATTTGCCTTGAACACCCATCGGGAGCCGTGCCCATCTGGGTCCATCGTCTTTTGGCATCTAGGCCCTCGCAACCCGGAAAGCGTGAGTCGCCGCGCTCCGTTTCTTGCGATGGCCAATTTCTAACGCACCCCAAGCGTGTGTGCAAGTGCCTACATCAACGCTGGCATTTCAAGTCATTCAAACGATACACGTTGCGGGGAAAAAAGTAGATCCTCCGTGAGGGTTATCTCCCTGCCCGAACAGGACCGCGCGCAAGCCCTACGGCCTGATCGTCTTCACCCGTCCCCGCCGCCGCTGAAGCCTTGGATCTGCAGTCCCACAACGAGCGCGTCGGCACTGCGGTCGTCCTGCTGTTGATGCAAGTAAAGCAAGTGTGCCCGGCCGTCGTGACCCCACATGATGTAGCCGAGACCGATCTCGATCGTGTGAAGGGGCTTGGGATCTCGGCCCAGGCCGCCCGAGGATGTCTGCAGGCTGTCTTTGTCTTGAATCATGTACCGGAAGCTGGGTTGCAGCTGTCCCGAGCCGAGCTTGGTTGGCAACAGGTAGCTGCCCGCCGCGTAGAAACTCTGGCCGCGCCCGGCAAAGCCGTTCGGAAGATAACCGGGGTCGGTGCTGCCGAAGTGGTAGTAGCCGGTCTCCAGCGTGAGCACCCCGTTGCCCGAGAGGTTCTTCTCGAACAGCACGTCGGCCGCGAAGCCCTTGAGCTCGTCGGTCGCGTGGATCGCGTTGGTGGCGCGATCGCGCCACCCCTTTTGGTACTGGCCCGCCACGCCGATCGACAGGATGTCCTTCTCACCGTAGTAGGTGCTGCGGTTGCCGTAGCCGGGCTCGGGGTCGAGCAGGTTGAGCACCAGGCGTCCGGCCCAACGTAGGTTCTTGCTCTTTCGGCCGTCGAGGTCGAGCGCGCCCGCGGCGTACTTGAACTGGCCGCCGCCTGCGGTGCCCCACACCACGATCTGCCGGTCGCGTCCGAAGAAATCGCTGGGGAATCCATGCAAGCCGATGGGAAAGGGCAGGTTCCACTGGTTTTGGTAGTACAGGCCGCTCAGGTTGGCGCGCGTCGTGGGCTGCTGAAACTGACCTACCCAGATGTTGAAGTACTCGGCCGGTCCGAACTTGCCGACCGCGTCGAGCAGGTCGAAGCAGGTCGTCTTGCCGAAGCAGCTGCGAGCCGCGCTGGGTTCGCCCGTGCCTCCGGGATGAACGCCGATGAGCCCGCGGGGGTCCGCATAGTTCAAGCTTCCAAGGTCATTCAGGTCGTGAAGGATGTGAAAGCTCGCTGCAAAACCGAACGCGTCGTTGAGCTTGACGCTGAGATAAGACCGCACGTTGACTTCGTGCAGAGCGAGCGACGGAGTGCTCAGCCGGTTGGCATAGCGGGAGCCCGCGTGCGGCTTGACCTTGTCGTTCGGCCAAAAGGCGAGACCCGAGCGCAGGCCAACCCCCAGCTTGAGCGGGGGTCGACCCCTGGACGCTGGGGCATCCCCTGCCCTGATCTCGGCACGCACCATGGGCTCGGAAGAGGGAGCGCCGGCAACGGGAGCGTACGGCGCGGCTGCGTACGGGGCGGCTACCGCGGGGGTTGGCGCGACGGGCTGCATCACCGGTGTGCTCGGTGTGGGCGCGGGATGCACCGGAGCTTGCTGCGAGGCTGCGGAATGCACCGGAGCTTGTTGCGAGGCTGCGGGCTGGATCGGCGCCGGTGCAGTGGGCACCGGCACAGGCTGCTGCCCCGGCGCGGGCTGTTGGGGAGCTGCGGGCCGCTCTGGCAGCTGTGCTCGAGGCGCCGCTGGAGCATAGTCCGAGGCGGGTGGCGGGTAAGTTGGCACCGTGGGGGCCTGCCGGGCTGGGGCCTGCTGGGCCGAGGCGCTTGACACGGCGCAGCTCGCCAAGAAAGCCAGCACAACAGCCCGGCGGCTCGGTCGGGGCTCGCACGCCCTCGTGGTGGGGCGCGGCCCCGTCCATCTCAACCGCAGCGCCGCGATGATGTTCTCACCAGCACAAAGCAACCGTTGCATACGTACCTCGTCTTTCCTTGACCCTGAAGCTCGGCGCTGAACACCCGCGCGAGGCGCTACCCGCTTCCCGTACCGCCCACCTCGGCCGAGGCGGCTCGGCTGCGCTGGTGTCGCGTCGGATCGTCGCAGAGCGACGCCGGCTCTACTTCAGCAGGCTGGGTCGCGCAAGGGGCGAGCAGCGGCAGCCCACAGGTAGGCGCGCCTCCTGCAGGACGTTCGCGACACGCGCACTCTTGACGGCGCCGGCAACACTTCAGTAACACTTTGGCGCCCGTGACGTTCGTTAGGTACCCTGAGGATCGAAGGGCGAGCCATGGGCCTCACGGCTTCAAGCGAGGAGACTCGATGATGCGCGGGTTATCAGAGCGGCTTCAGCAACGCGTTTTGCTTTTCGGTGTGCTGGCTTGCGTGCTGCCGCTGCTGGCATGCGGCGACGGCGTGAACAGCGCGCCGCCAGGGGTTGGGGGAGCGGGTCCAACGGCCGGC
>JAKSBK010000085.1 GCA_022361155.1 Pseudomonadota bacterium | reverse complement strand
TTCAGGGCAGCGGTCGCATCGGGGGGCGGCTTCGGCGGCGCGAGCGGCCCCGGCTTGAACCGGGGATCGCTCCCGAAGGTGCGGTGAAACCAGATCGCCAGTTGGCGTGCGAGCTTCAGGCAGTGCAGCGCGTCGGAAGGCCTGCTCGCCGAGGACGGCGAGCCGTTCCTCGTGCGTCGCCAGAAATGCGAAGTTTTGGGACCGGGCAGGCAAGGACCCGAGCATAACCGGATCGGGTCGGCCAAATCACCGCTCTTGCGGGCCCGTAAGTGCTTGGAATCACGTGCCTCGTCTCGACGTTTTAGACCCGGATGCGCCACGAGGTAGACTTATACTGCCAAAGCGGACGATCTTTGACTGTTATTGACGTCAGGATATGCTTTGCTAGATATTGAAACTGCTTCAAGCGTCAGGTTCTGACTTCTCATGCAGAAATCTAGTACCGATCTTGCCGGACTCAGTACGGGGGAGCGAGAGCTTCTCGACCGCCTCATGGCGGAGGAGAGAGCCGCGGTCACCGCCTCCGACGTGATGGATTTGCGCGGGGTCACCCGCCCGGCAGCCAACCGCATCCTCTCGCGCCTTGAGGCCAAGGGCTGGCTCCAGCGAATCAAGCGGGGCCTATACGCTCCGATACCGCTCGGAGCGGCGTCGCGGAAACCGGCGGTCGAGGACGCTTGGACCCTCGCGATGCGGTTGTTCTCGCCCTGCCATATCTCGGGCTGGTCGGCCGCCGAACATTGGGATCTCACCGAGCAGATCTTCAACGCTGTGGCGATCGTAACGTCTGCGCCGCAACGCCGAGGCGAACAGACCTACGGCGGCGTTCGATTTCGCGTGCGGACCCTACACCCGGACAAGCTCTTCGGCTCTCGCAAGCACTGGGTTGGTTCCCACGCGGTGATGATCGCCGACCCGAGTCGGATGCTCATCGACATCTTGGATGCACCCGAAATCGGGGGTGGGGGACGGCACGCGGTAGATGTTGTGCGCAACTACTGGCGGAGTGACCACGCCGACGCGGACACGTTGCTTCAGTACGCTATCCGCTACGACCGCGGGGCGGTCTTCAAGCGGATCGGCTACCTGGCGGAGCTGTGCGGCGTCGCGCGGAACGACTGGCTTGCGCGTTGCCGGCAGCACATCACCAAAGGCGTGAGCAAGCTCGACCCTGCGGGACCCGATCGAGGTCCCATCGTGAGCCGCTGGAATCTGCGGGTGAACATCCCCGTCGACGAGGCCCGATCATGATTCCCAAGGCCGCCGTTCTGGAACGAGCGAGAATACAGGGCCTCCAGGCGACTACGGTGGAGAAGGACTACGTCCTCGGCTGGGTGCTCTGGGCGATCACAGAAGACGAGGTTCTCAATCGCTGGGTCTTCAAGGGTGGAACTTGCCTGAAGAAGTGCTTCTTCGAGACCTATCGCTTCTCGGAATTATGCCCAGTCCGAGATTATGCGGAGCGGCGTGTGTACGTGACGGGAGATCGGACAGATCGGCGTGGACCGGCTCCGCATAATCAGAGGCTGTTCAGGAACTGAAGAAGCGTGTCGCTCGCGCGATAGCGAGTTGGTGTTGCCGGAGCTTCTTGAAGCCTGGCAAGCGCTCGCTCCTTCATCATCAGGTCAGTTTCGACGTACTGGTGCGTCGTTGCGGGGCTCTCGTGGCCGAGCCACAACGCGATCACCGTGATGTCGACGCCCGATTGCAGAAGGTGCATCGCGGTGGTGTGGCGGATGATGTGCGGGGAGACTCGACGCTCGGCCAGGGGTAGACAGGTCTCGGCTGCCGCGCGGACGGCCACGCGCAGTCGGTCCTCGACGCCCGAGCGCGACAGCGGCTCGATGCGTCGGTTGGTAAAGAGTGGCGCGCGTCCTTCCAGGCGCAGGTGGGCAGAGAGCCAGCTTTTGAGCGCCTTGCTGGTGCTTCGCCACAGCGGGATGGTACGCTCCTTCCGCCCCTTGCCGGAAATACGAACGTGCGCGTTGGTTCCCAGGGACACGTCGGCGACGCGGAGTGCGACGATCTCCGAGACCCGAGCGCCGGTATTGTACATGGTTCGGAGCAGCATCTGGTCGCGGTGCCCGGTCCACGTCGAACAGTCGGGCGCAGAGAGGATGGCTTCGATCTCCTCGCGGGAAAGGAAGCCAATCAGAGGTCTCTCAAAGCGCTTCAACGGGATCGCGAGCACGCGCTGCACGACGGGGAGAACGGAGGGATCGCGGAACGATGCGTACCTCATGAACGAACGAATGGCAGCCAACCGCACGTTGCGAGTGCGTGCCGAATTGCCGCGGACCCGTTCCAAGTGATTGAGGAAGCCGAGGACGAAGTTTGCATCGAGATCTGCCAGCAACAGCTCGACCGGCGCGTTCTTCAAACGCTTTTCCGCGTATCGAAAAAGCAGGCGAAATGTATCCCGATAGCTCGCAATGGTCCGCGGACTGACATTCCTCTCGTTGATCAGCCGGCTGCCGAAGAAGTCTTGCACCAGCACGGTGAAGGACGTAGGGGCTGTCCGCCGCTGACTCATTTCTCGCGCCCCTCTCGGCGAGAATCCGCGTACCGTTCGAAACGCTTCCCGCCGAGAGCCAGCAACTCAGGCGAGGCTGTCATGTACCAGTACGTGTCCGTGACTCGGACGTGCCCGAGGTACGTCGACAACGAGGAGATCTTCTCGTCGACATTCGCCCCTTCCTCATACCACCGGAGCAAGCGTCGAACAGCGAAGGTGTGGCGAGTGTCGGAGGCTCGTTCTCCTCGTTTGTCGCCGGACTCTTCTCCCCAGCCGAGGTCGCGTCGTGCTCGCGCCAATGCGCGTTTGACTGCCATCGACGTGACGCGATGCCGGCCGTCGAAGAAGAACGCACCACCCGCATCTTGCGCGCGACTACGATCACGCAATCGCGCGTACAACCGGAGTTCGCGTGTCGTGGAGGGGTGGAGCGGGACGAGACGCGACTTGCGGAACTTCGTCTTGAGCACATGGATCAGACCCTCGTCGAGATCCACATCCGCGCATCTCAACCGCACAGCTTCTCCCAGCCGCAGGCCCGTTGCGAAGAGGAGGGAAAACAGTGTGACGACGGATTGCGAGGGAAGCTGGCCAGGAGGCTCGCCGAGGGCGCGCAAGAGCGCGGCGATTTCCTCGTCGGTATAGATGTGCGGTACGCGGCGGCGATAGCCTGGGCCCAAGATGCCGTGCGGGGGGACCTCGGTCCGCGGATCGAACTGCACCTGATATTTGGCGAATTGTCGAACGGCCTCCAGCTTCTTTACAGCCGCTCTGGACTCACCTTTCCCCGGCAAGGTTGCCCATCGGATCGCGATCTCCGTCGTGACAGGACCCCCGTGACCATTGCGATCAGCATAGCGCGCAAACGCGAGCAGCGCGCGCCCTGGGGCTTCGAGGGCAAAGCCAATCTTGCGACGAAAGGCCAAGTACTCCTCAGCCCGCGCCATCATGGTCATGCCGGGTTGACGTTTGGCCATGGGAGAGCCACCTCCTGAAGTCGCGCCAAGTCGACCTTGGCATAGATGGCCGTCGTATCGATGCTGCGATGCCGGAGGATGTCGGCGACGTCCTTCATCTTGGCACCTGCACGAAGAAGGCGCGTTGCGGTCGTGTGGCGCAACGCGTGAGCGCCGTTCTTCGCAACGGAAACGCCGGTCCGCCTGAACGCGCGTTTCACTACCGCCCCGATGCTCCCTGCTTGCAAGGGACTGCCGACAGGGCCGCGGTGCCGCACGAAGACCCGTCGCGTCGAGCTCCTCGGGCGTCCGTGTTTCAGGTACGCGACGATGGCTCGCCCGACGCTCTCGGGAAGCGGCAACTCGCTTCCTCGTCCGCCCTTCGAAGCGTAGATGTGGATCGTGCCCGACGACCAGTTGATCGCGTCTATCGTCAGCGCTTCCACTTCAATGCTGCGAAGGCCCAGATCAACGAGACAGAGCGCGATGGCCCGGTCGCGAAGCCCGATGGGCGTGGAGAGATCGAAGGATACGAGGACACGCTCCAGTTGCTCTTCGCTCAGGTACTTGGGCAGCCCCGCGAGCTTGTACTCAGTGATCGCGGGCACGGCGGCGACGAGGTCAGCCGCGTCCAATCCCCTCTCCACGTGGAGGAATCGGAAGAAGCTGCGAAGCGCTTTGGCGACATTCTTCAGCGCGCCTCGGGTATAGCGCTCCGCCCGAAGCGCTATGAATCCACGAACGTGAGCCACCGAAAGACGTTGAAGATCACGCACCGATCTGACGCTGGCGAACTCGAGAAATCCACCGACGTACATCAGGTGCCAAACGACGGTACCGTTCTTCAGCCCACGATTCTGTAGGAGGTAGTCTTCGTACGCCCGAGTGATCGCGTGGGTGCCGCTCGGCACGCGAGGAGACTGCCGCTGAACGGCCCCGCTCTCCCGTAGTACCTCAAGGAAATGGCGCAGCGCCGAGCGCGAACGGTGGGAGGACGCACTCGCCTGACTCAGAAAGTGCTGCACGGTGTTGTCTGAGACGGAACGGACGGCGATCCGCTGACGCTGAAGCCAACCACCGAAGTGACCAGCCAACCGGAGGTAGCCCCGGACAGTGGCCGGGCAATAGCCGCCTGCGTACAGACGCGTTGCGAAAGCGTCAAAGTGGGAGCTCAGCGAAGCTCCTCGATCACGCAGTCGGTCGGCGGCCCTCTGCGACATGATCTCTTCGAGCGTGACCCGGTCCTTCTGCATGGGTCCGAGTCGACGCTATGCGCAGCTGAAGTATTCAGCGCGAGGCTGTGATCAGGTCATACTGCCGAGAAATCTCGCGAGTGGTCCGCCAAGCTCCGCATAATCTCGGACTGGGCATAACTCGGACTATGCGGAGCTCTGCATAGTCGGAAGACCTTGATTTTACCGTTCCGACGGGGGAAGCGCTTTCCGAGACCATCATCGCCGAGGCGCTCTCCCGCATTGCTTCATGGGTGGAGGAACGCTGCGGCATTATATTCCCGCGTGACCGCATCAAAGTGGAGGAGTACGAGAACCCACGGGGCAATCTGTCCTACCAAGCACGACTCACCTACACGGGCCCGCTCCGCTTGGCGCGACGCAACCTCCAGAAGATCAAATTCGACATCACGCAGGACGAGGTCCTCGCCACCGATCCCGAGCTCCGGGAGATTCACCATCCGTACCCGGATCAGGCGGATCCGCCAGCCCGCGCAAAGACGTATTCGCTCGAAGAGGTCCTGGCCGAAAAGTCTCGTGCCTTGTACGAGCGTCAGGGTCGCGCTCGGGACGTGTACGACGTGGTCCATCTGAGCCGCGCCTTCCGGGACACTATCGACCGGGCGAAAGCTCGGCAGTGCGTCGAGTCAAAGTTCGCATTCAAGGGCATCGGGGCGCCGACGGTTGCCGGCATCGTCGGGCGAATCGACCAGGATGTTTTGAAAGCGAACTGGGATCACCAGCTCGGCCACCAACTTCCGGCCCTCCCGCCCGTCGATGGATTCATCGACGAGCTAGAAGGCGCGCTGCGCTGGTGGCTCGAACCCGCCGCTGCGCGACCCCCGGCCGAACCTGTTCCCGCGAAGTCCGGCGAGACACTGGTCGAGCGGGTGTTCTTCCCGAGCTATCAGTCCTTCGCGGCCGGACGCAGCCATCTCGAAACGGTCCGCTTCGCCGCTCGAAACCGACTCTGTGTGCGGCTCGGGTATCACGGCCACGAGCAACTGGTGGAGCCTTACTCCCTTCGGCTTCCAAGGACGGGGAACGAGCTGCTTTACGTCCACGAGCGCACCAAAGATGGCTTTCCGGTCGAAGATATCCGGGCGTACAAGCTCGACGAAATCGAGAGCGCCGCGACGACCAACATCCCATTTACGCCGAGGTGGCGCGTAGAGCTCTGACGCCCCGACGTTGCGGAGCGCGGTGCCTCCTTCCGTCGAGAACCCCCTCAAGCGGCTTGAACGGCATTCCGTGCCTCGACCCACACGCGGTTCAGGCGGCCTTTTCGAGCCGTACCCGTATCTCGACCCCATCCGTGTTGAAAAAATCGCGTTGCGGGCCCCCGCAACCAACTCTAGCGAACACCCGCCCTTCGAGGCGGGTGTTGGCGTTTAGGGCCCAATCTCCGGCCAACCGTGTGGAAATGTAGTAGCCGTCGTCGTCGGGCTTCGGGGCGTTGTCCGCGAAAACGTCGTCTGCGGTGAAATGACTCAGGTTTCCGCCTGGTGCTAGAACTCGTCCATGACATTGCTGTTGGCGCTGCTGGACACCGTTCGGGCCGCCTTGAAGGGCACGCGGACCCTGGTCGCCGAGAATCTCGCCCTGCGTCAGCAGCTGGCTATCTACAAGCGGACACGCAAGCGTCCGAAGCTTCGAACCTCCGACCGAGTCCTGTGGGCGCACGTCGCGGTAGGGGACGGGCCTTAGCTCTGAGGGTTCGGCCCGCCCCCCGCACAGATCCCAGCGAGCGGCACTACCGCACTGGGCTCCT
>JAKSBK010000084.1 GCA_022361155.1 Pseudomonadota bacterium | reverse complement strand
TGAGTATCGCCGAGAACAGCGCTTGACCGAGATCAAGACCTTCGTAGGCAAGCAGCAGATCCGCGAGTACCGCCTCAGCTACCAGACATCGGGCGGCCTGTCTGTGTTGGATCAGGTGGTGGAGTGTGCTCGCAAGCGGGTGGTGCCTCATGGCGCTGCCGAGGACAACGAGCTCAAGTGTCGCGGCTACCTGGATTTCGACTACGATGAGGTGTTGACCGGCTTTGCAGGCAGCTTGCAGAGCCCTGCCATCGGGCTCGACGCGGCCGCTACCGCCGCCCGGCTGGACATCAACGGAAGCGGCAAGGACGACGTGCTGATCATGGACCAGTCCGGCTGGCACATGTTGGTGGATGGGACAAGCTGGCATGCGGCTCCTGCTGCGAGTCTTAGCGGTAACCACTTTGTGATAACCGATTACCAAAACCTTGGTTGGGACGGCATTTTGGCGATACCGCCTGACGGCTCGGAAGTGAAGTACCTCTACTGGTCGAACCATAGGCTAAAGGTTTTGGACAATGCAGTTGCCAGTGGCCTCGCGTTCGACAAGGTGCTCGGCGCCGACGTGGACGGTGACGGTCTGAAGGACCTGCTGTACTGCGACGACGGTAGCTGGACCTTGCGCCGACACCTGCGGACCGGCGGGTTTGCAACCTGGACCGAAGCATGGGGTTTTTGGGGTGTGAACACGTGCACGGGCTCCGAAGTAGTGGACCTGGACGGCAACGGGGTCGAGGAGGTGCTCGTTGCTCACAATTCGGTATCGCGGCTGGTGTACTACCATGCGAAGGACAAGCGAGTGGTTCAGGCGCCGCTGTGGGCTTGGAATCCCACCGGTAGCGGCTTCTGGACAGCGCTCCATCACACCAGGAGCGTGCGCATCGATTGGAACGGTGACGGGCGCCCGGATTTCTTTGATTTCTCGAGTTTGCAGCAAAACGGCGAAGGCGATGCGTTCATAAACGTGGGCAATCCCTTTGTCGCAGTGGTGGACAAGGAGGCCCCCTCCCTGACGGTAGGTCGATACGAAATGAACCTGGCCATGCCGCCGGGCATGACGTTTGACCTGGCTCAGTTTCGGACGGCGCTCGACTCACACCATTACGTGATCGACGAAAACGGCGACGGCAAAGAAGACATCGTCACCTTCTACCAAGAAAAGTGGCTGTCGGTGCGCAGCACACACGATGGCTTCGGCTTTGCACTAGCCGGCATCGAAGCACCGAACCAGTCTCTGACGCGCTACGATGCCAACGGCGACGGCATGAACGACCTCGGCTACTACGACAGTTCCGTCGACGTCTGGCAAGCCGAGCTGCGCACGGGTCCCCACAAGCCCTTGCTCGAAGCGGTCAAGCAACGCGACGCTTTCCGGATGGAGTTCGAATACGAAAACCTGACCAACAGCGACGTGTACGAGCACACGTACCTGGGATGCGGCCATCCCCGCAACTGCCGCTATCCGCGCCATGCCGTGGTCTCCAAGCACTACGTCTGGCAATCGGTGTACAGCGAGGGAGACCCTGTGAGCTTCCGCCGCAACTTCGCCCACCATTACGGGGCAGGTCTTTCGGACCATTCGGGTCGTGGCTGGCTAGGGTTTCAATGGCACACGGTCGTGGACCTGGACCGGGCTGGGGAGCACACCACCAAGTACAGCTTCGACAACCGGACTCGGCTGGACCCAGGGGGCCTTTACCCCTACGCCGGTCGGGTCAAGAAGCGCGAGCAGGTTTCGGACCCGGGTAGCAGCGGAGCAACTTTTCAGAAGCACCTGAATCACGTTGATGCGGAGGCTGACTTCTGGCAGCTGAAAGGACCTAACAACGAGGTTAGGCCCGCCATCCATGTCTACCCCACGACCCGAAAGACCAGCGAGGTTTGGGGCAGCCAAATCACTCGGCAAGTCGACGAGACCTTTAGTGACTACGATGGCTACGGTAATCCGAAGAGCATCGAGACCAAGTACAGCGACGGGCGCACCGATCTGGTGACCACGACGTACGACAACATCGAGGACCACTGGATTTTGGGCCTGCCGGTTTCCAGAACCGTCAAGAGCACCCGCGGGGCAGCAACCAAGAGCCGCAGCACGGGCTACTTCTACTACACCGATAAGAATCACGCCTTCTACCACAAGGGCGTCTTGAAAACCCGCACGATCGAGCGGCAAGACAACAAGGTTAGCTTCACGGCGTTCGGGCACGATGCCCTCGGCAATGTTACGTCGATCGGAGAAGAGGGCGAGACCGCCGATGGTCGCCAGCACCGCACCACGAGCATCGCTTACGACGGCAATAACGTGCTTCCCGTGTCGGTCACCGACGATAATAGCCACACAGTGGACCTGGGTTACGACCGTGGGCTCGGTATGCTGCTACACACCTCCGACCCGGCGCTGCCCAACGACCAGAGGATCGAGACCTTCAGCATCCCGGACGGCTTTGGGCGCCCCCGCTACCAGGTGGACGGCGCGGGCGTGCGAACCCAGTTCAATTACGCTCGGGGAACCGGCCAGGCGACCTCGGTGGTGGTCACCATCCTGGACGAAGGCCAGCTGAACGTCGACAAGACGGTCTGGTCCAGGTCGACGGTGGTGAGCCACGACCTGCATGGGCGTCCCACCCTGACCACAGCGGACGGCAACACCGCCACCCGAGTGCATCAAGCAGCGCGGTACGACGACTTCGGCCGTCTCGAGCGCATCAGCCGCTTCTCCAAAGAGGGCAAGCCCCCCGTCTTTTCGAGCTTCAGCTACGACGCCTTGGACCGCGTGACCTCGGTCATTCGCGGCATCGACAGCGCAGGCCATGAGCTGCCGGACGCCACCACCGAACAGCGCT
>JAKSBK010000083.1 GCA_022361155.1 Pseudomonadota bacterium | reverse complement strand
TGTGGCGAAAGTGCCGGCGCACGCCGGCGGACGCCAACACGGGTCGGGTCGGCAAGGCGGCCGTATGCCCCCCGGCAAGAGCGACCAGTAGGGTACAATTATATAAAAAATTCGATGTATTGACAGATCAAACATCAGAACTTAGTATCGTCAGATGTACCTGGAGCGTCAGCTCGCCAAGCCACTGGCGCGGGCGCTGGCCGGTTTCCCGGCGGTGTTGGTCACGGGCCCGCGGCAGGCGGGCAAGACCACCTTTGTCAAGCATGAACTGCCGCAAGCAACGTACGTCAGCCTAGACGATCCGGTAGCCTCGGCCTTCGCACGGGAGGATCCACGCGGATTCCTGGCGGCACATAGGGAGCCCGTCGTGCTCGACGAAATTCAGCACGCGCCTTCTCTGCTCGCCCAGCTGAAGGTCGCCATTGACGACAACCGTTCGCGCAAGGGACGGTTCTTGCTGACCGGCTCTCAGCAGTTCGCGCTCATGCATGGTGTGAGTGAGTCGCTCGCGGGACGGGTTGCGGTACTTGACCTCCTGCCAATGAGCTTCCCTGAGCTTGCCGCGCTGCCACCGAGAGCGCTCGCGGATGCGGTCTGGCTTGGCGGCTACCCCGAGCTGCAGTTCGAGCCTCGTGCGCGTTCGCTATGGCTCGGGAGTTATCTGCGCACCTATGTCGAGCGCGACGTACGCACGCTTGTGCAGGTCACCGACCTCGGACTTTTTGAACAGTTCTTGGGGCTCGTCGCAGCGCACCACGGCCAGGAGCTGAATCGAGCCAAGCTCGCCAGTCACGTCGGCGTCTCGCAACCGACCATCAAACGCTGGCTGGACGTGCTGGGCACGTCCTACGTCGTGCTCGCCCTCTTGCCCTATTTCAAGAACTTCGGCAAGCGACTCGTGAAATCACCCAAGGTGTACTTCTTGGACTCCGCGCTGGCGTGCCACCTGACACGACAACCGAGCGCTGCGGCCGCGCTGGCAGGCTCCATGGGTGGAGCGCTCATGGAAGGCTGGGTCGTGTCCGAAGCGTACAAGGCCTACGCAGCACGCGGTCTCGAACCCGGGGTCTACTTCTGGCGTTCGCACGACCAGCTTGAAGTGGACCTCCTGCTTGCGGTGGGAACCCGGCTCTTGCCGGTAGAGATCAAGAAGACAGCCACACCGACATCCTTGCAGACCCAGGCGCTCTCGAGTTTCTGCGCGCTTGCGGCCGACGTCGCATTCCCAAGCGGCTGGTTGGTCTGCGCAGTGGAGACGGAGACGGCGCTGGCGCACGGTCACCTCGCCGTCCCATGGCACGCCTTCACAGGGAGGCTTGCAGCGCTCCTGGACGCTGAATCGAACGCGGCTACCGGCTAAAGGCGTTGCCGGGCTCCACCGTTATTGTCTCTCCTCGGGGATGGGTGAAAACCCTCGCCTTTGGGCGAAGCCTTCAGGAGGCGTAGCCGAAGCGGACCATCCCCCGCATGAATGCGGGGGTTTTGACTTGGTTTCGTGAAGGACCACCGCCTGAAGGCGGCGGCCTCGAACGGCCGTCCCTGGTTGGCGGCGCTGCGAACACCGCTTTCCAAGGACTCCGCTCCACTCTCGAGAGCCTACTCCGTCGCCTTGGGCGATCCGGATCGGGTTTCGCTGAGATCGAGGGTCCCATATTGGGTCCCACGCAAATGACGCGGTTGGATCCAGAAAGGACGCTATGCTGTGGAACCGGCTGGAATCATGCGTGTTTCCAGAGCACTCCCGGGAGGATTCGAACCTCCGACCAATGGCTTAGGAAGCCACTGCTCTATCCAGCTGAGCTACGGGAGCAGTGAAAGGGTTTGCCCTTTAGCAGCGTCACCGGCGCGAGTCCAGAGCTGCTATAGCAGCAGGGTAGCCGAGGCTCCGCCGGGGCGCGATGGCGCCGGCTCAGATGACGCGGTCGTGCAAGCGCTCGCCACGTTCGAAGCGGCGCAGATTCCCTACGAAATGCGCGATGATGCGTTCGCTTTCGTCAGCGTGACCGCCGGCGCTGTGGGGCGTGACGAAGCAGTTCGGGGTGTCCCACAGGGGGTCGTCTGGAGGAAGAGGCTCGGGCTGCGTGACGTCGAGGTAGGCGGCGGCGGGCCGTCCCTGGCGCAACGCGGCAAGCAGCGCGGATTGATCCACGGTGCTGCCACGTCCGATGTTGTAAAAGCACGCGCTAGGCTTCATCGCAGCGAACAGTTTTTGGTTGAAGAGGGCCTGCGTGTCGGTGTTCGCCGGCACTTCCGCGGGCCCTAAGCCAGCGGAAAGGGCTTTACACCGTCAAGCATCGGCTCGTCGAGTGCTACCTTGCCCGCGGCGCTGGCCTTCAGCGTGAAGTCGGCGCTGCCACGCAACCGAGCACCTTCTTCCCCGCGGTCCACGATGGGAGGCTCGATCGTCACCAGCGTGGCTTTCACTTCGGTTTCCTCGACGGCGATGACGCCATAGCCTCGAGCGTGGGTGTCGACGAAACGCAAATGTGGATTGACGTCCATCTTGCGCGCCGCTTCGACTTGCGCGAGGTCGTGGGTGTTGGCCGCAACGTTGGCCGCCCGGCTTCCGTAGCGAAGCAACGTGTTGAGGTTGGGTACGTTCGCAGGCTTACCCCCAAGCGGGCGCGAGTCGTAGGTGATGACGCGACGGATCGCTTCCTGGTCGGGTACTACGCTGCCCCCTGCCACTGCGGAGAACAACGAGTTCGACGCCACGCCCGCCGTGGTAAACTCGGCCAATACCGGCGCCGGTGCAGCCGCATCGAAATCGTCGTAGATGATCCCGGCGAAGTGCCCGTGGTGGTCACCAGAAAGCGACACCACGTTGCCGATGCCCTCAGCCAGTAGGTAGCTCATGAGCTCGCGTCGCTCGCTGGGGTAGCCATCCCATGCGTCCGCGCTGATCAGGAGGTCTCCCACCAAATTGCTCACCAAAGGCACGTCGCTGGCGTCAAGCCGCAAGCGCAGGAGCGGAATAGGATTGGCCCAGAGCTTCCAGGTGGCAGTGCTTTGCTTCATGGTCTGCTTCCACCATTGCTTTTGAGCCGAGCCCAAGATCGTCCCCGCCGGGCTGCTTCTGCGAGGATTGTCGACCGCTCCAACCCTTTCCGGGGGCATCCCCCCGTTGGCCGTCTTGCCGGCGTCAAGCGCTGCCACGATCTCGAGCGGCACTGCGACGCGTGCGTTGAAGAGCAACGGGTTGCTGGCAGAGGTTTCTTCGGGCAGCGCGTGATCGCTTCTGTAGGAGCGCACGTCGCTCAGCACGAGCTGCAGGTGGCGGCCAAAACGCAGCGTGCGATAGATGCGAATCGTGTCGAGCGCGGCTTGATTGTTGGCTTCGGTAACGTAGTTGTCCGGGCCGGCTTGGTCGTACGGCGCATCCTCGACTTCCGTGAACACGAAGTCCCGGGCTGCGTCGCCGAGATCGGACAGGACGGCCGGAACGTATTCGAACCAAGCCTGGTTGGCCGCCACTTTGCGTCGCTGCGAGGGCTCGTCGGTGCTCTTGTCGTTGGTGTAGTTCGCCTGCGTTTGCCAGGCGTCGTTGCTGAACTCGTGGTCGTCCCACACGCACACGAACGGCCAGCGTGCCCGGGCTTCCTGCAGATCCGGATCCGAGAGCACGGTCCGGTACAGGTGGCGGTAGTCGTCCACGGTTTGGGCGAATTTCGTACCAGGCCGCCGTCCCCCGCCGCCTGGAAAAGGTGGCACTTCACGCCGCCGGCCGATCTCGTCAACCAGCTCGACCGGCTTCAGGTGTTCGTCGACGGCGGTCTGGAAACCCTCAGCGCGTGTCTCGTAGATGAAGTCGCCGAGGTGGAGCACGAAGGCTACTTGCTCTGCCTCGGGCCGTTTCTCGTCGTCGTTGACAAGCCGCCGGTAGGCACCGTAAAAGCCCGCGGAGTAGTCCTGGCAGGATACCCACGCCAGTCGCAGCGGCGTGTTGGCATCCGGGGCCGGCGCGGTACGGGTGCGTCCCAGGCGGCTAACCTCTTGGCCGGCGCGAAAGCGGTAGTAGTAGGTAGTCGCGGGCTCCAAGCCCTCTACGAGCAGGCGCACGGTGTGATCGCTCCTGGCGTCGACCTCGAGCTCTTTGTCGAGCACAAGCGACTGAAACGAATCGGAAAGCGACACCTCGGCCCACAGGCGTACGGGACCGCCGGCGGGCTCGTGCGCTTCGACCCGGGTCCAAAGCAAGACCGAATCGGCCCTGGGATCGGCCGATGCAACGCCTTGAGGAAAGGAGAACGCAGCTTCGCCTGCGCCTCCCGGCTTGAACGACAGATCGTTGTTCGTACAGCCAGCCAGCGACGTGACGCCGGCGCTCGCGACGAAGCAGCCGGCACTCTTGATGAAGGCCCGCCTGCGCATGGTGCACCTCCGAAGTCTAAGGACCATCCTCCGATGGTCTGCCAACAGGCTTGCAGAGCACGTGGACCCCGTGGATCCGGCGTTCTGCCGCGCTGCTGGCCTCTCTGTGGAACGCTCGTGAATTCACAAGCTTGGGGGCCCGTCCAACCGTCCAGGAATGGCTTTGCTCATTTCGTCGGCTCCGACCACCGCTGGCTTCGTTGCTTCTCCTCAACATACCACCAGTACTCCCCGTAGTCGCGCCTTGCCAGCGACGCCCGGCCCTCGCCGATCCGGAAAGGCTACTTTTTGGACGGGCCCTCAGAGGTGCTCGACGTCGAGTGGGGCGCCTTCGAGCATGGCCACCTGACAGCCAATCGCACTGCTGGACGGCATGCAAGCCGGCGCCGAGCCTCGGACAGTGCGGGGCGCGTTTGGGAAACACCCGCAGGTGGGCTGATGGGCCCGGCATGCGCACTCTTCGTGCGCCCGATCAGCCGGAACGGTCGCGTGCGTCCTGGCAAGCAACTGGCCGCGACGGTTGCGGGAAGCCTTGACCATCTCCTCGGAAAGCGTCAAGGATCGCCCGACCCAAGTTCCTAGCTAAGGGCCCGCGGAAGAACAACTCATCCATTTCGCCGGTTCTGACCACCGCTGGCTATGTTGCTCCTCCTCGAAGTATCCCCAATACTCCTCGTCGTCGCGCCTCGCCAGCGGCGCCCAGTCCTCACCGAAACACCCGAGTTATTCTTCCGCGGGCCCTAAGGAGCACACGACGTATGAGCAGCTACTCGGGAACAGCCGTCGCCGAGGGGCCGCCCGAGCACAACCAGCATCTAGTGGAGGATATCCGCGTTCCACGCGGTATTCGAGCCGGCACGGCCTAGCCCGCGAGCGATATGGCTAGGCGTCGGGTCAGAATGACTTTGCCAGATCGGTTTCGAGGCACCTGGCCGGCAAGGCGCCCACAGTCGCCAGGCGGCAGTAAGCTGGCCGAGAGCACCAGCCCCAGCCGGGATCGCGGTGGACGGGTGGGGCGGTCATGAGTGGGCAGCCGTTGGCATCGCCCCGGCGCGCCGAGCGTGTGTGGGAACGGCGTTGGTCGCTGAGCCTCCGGGCGCGAGCGGCTGCCCCGGCGATCGGTGGAGCGGCCATCGTGGCAGGGTTCCTAGTCACTGCGGCACGCGGGCTGCGCTTCGCGCACGATTACGGGCTGGCGCACTGGCTGCACCACTACGAGTTCGGGTTCGTGACGCGCGGGTTGCCGGGCGCTCTGGTACGCCCTTTCCTGCTGGGCAAGGCACCGCAGGAAGTAAGGGATGTACTGAACTGGACCACGGCGCTGTGCTACTTCCTCTTTGCAGCGGCGTGCCTGTGGCTGGTCAAGGACGTGCGGCGGCACGCCAGCGAGCAGAGCCAGAGCGCGGTCGCGTGGACGTCGGCCGCTCTGTTTGTGTGCTCCGGCTTCGTCGTGTCGACTTCAAACTTCGTGGGCTACTTCGATCAGCTTCTGGTGCTGTCAGCGATCGTTTCTGTGCGCTTGATCGCCCGCGGGGCTTATCTTCCGATGTGCCTGCTGACAACGCTTACCTTTACGGTGCACGAGGCCTTTCTTGCGCTGGGCTTTCCGGCAGTCTGCCTCGCGCTCGTCTTTCGTGAGTATCAACGCCGCGGGAGGTTTTGGCAGAGCCTTGTCAGCGGATTGAAGTGGATCGCGGTCCCGTTGGCGGCGGCCGTATTCGTGCTGGGTTACCACACGGTGGCCAACGACCCCGCGCTGGCTCTCAAGCTCCAGGCGTCCATGAATGCGAGCGGCGCAATCGACCCGTATTGGTCCCGCTCGGGAGTTTACCACCTGCAAGTGACCCTGACGGAGAGCGCCGCAATCCAACAGGGACAGCTCACGAAGAACCTGACCAACTTCGATATGAACCTGGCTGTGATCCCGACGCTCGCCCTGCAGCTGCTGCTCGGGGGCTGGTTGATGAGCTCCGCCGGAGCCCGGACGCTGATACCACTTTATGTTGCTGCGCTGGTGGTCCCCTACGCGCTGGTCCCGATGGCCGCCGACTGGCACCGTTTTATTCCTTTCACGGTCTGCCAGGGCTTTCTGGCGCTTTCGGCGCTGCTGATGCTGGGACGTTTCAAGCGCCCGTTTCCGGCGCGGGCATTGCCCGGGCTGGTGTTTGCCGCGTGCGTGGCAGTCGGCAGTGCGCACGCGGCGGAGATGCCTTTGACGCTGGCGTTTCGCGATGGGCAGGGCCCTTTTTCGCGCCTTGCGGCGGTGAAGCATCGCTGCAGCAAACAGCTGTTTCCGAATTCGGATTTCTCCGACGGCTCACTCAAGAACTGGGCGCAGCAAGGGGCGTCCTTTGTTGGGCAGCCCGTCGCGGTCAAGTCCCGCCCGGACTGGCTCCTGGGCCTGGATTGCGAGGGTTACTACGTGGGGAGTTTCGATGCTGTCGGATCGAACGCGCCTGGGGACTGGAGGATGGGAAGCCTCGTCTCCAAGAACTTCCGGATCGAGGAGGACGAGATCAACTTCTTGCTGAGCGGCGGTATGGATTGGTTGCGCCTTCACGTGATCTTGATGGTCGAGGGGCTCGAGGTACGCCGCCAGAGCGGACGCAACAGCAACTGGATGCTGACCTACGTCTGGGACGTATCGGAGTACCGGGGCCGCAACGCTTCCCTCATCGTGGCCGACGCCTCGCCCGATCCCTGGGGACACGTTTCCGTGGCGGGTTTTTGTTACCGTTAGGAAATCTCGAGTTACCGGCTAACTCGAGACTCGGCGTTTGGAATCACCGGGAGTAGCATGTGGCTGGGGTAGCGGCCCGTATGGAGCACTCGCTGTTTCGCGATTCGCATTTGGGTGCTGCGGCCGAGAGGGGCATTGGTGTTGAGGTTTCTGTCGTACTTGGGAAACGCGCTCGAGGCGATTTCCACGCGAATGCGGTGACCGGGCAGGAAGGCTTGAGAGGTGTTCCACAGATCGATTTCGAAGCGGTAGATATTGCCGGGCTTGAGAAAGACCTCCTTGTCGAGGCCGCGCCGATAGCGTGCGCGTACAAGGCCGTCGCTCAAGCGTTGGGCGTAGCCGTTGGGCCATACGTCGAGCAGCTTGGCCGTGAAGTCCGTGTCGGGGGCGCTCGAAGACGCGTACAGCACCATGGTCAGCGGTCCGGTGACCTCCAGCCGCTGCTTCAGGGGCTCGGACGTATACACGAGGACGTCGTCACGGCGCTCCACCGCGCGGTAGTCGTCGGCGCTACCTATTTGGGAAAACTCAGGGTCCGTAATGAAGGGCACCGGATCGGCGGGATCGTAGCGGTAGCTGTCAGCCGGCTCCTTGCGCGGGCTCCGGCGTGACAACAGCCCGTTGCCAAAGCGGCTGTTGGCTCGACCCCGGCTGTGGAGGTAGTACTTCGTGGGCTTGGCGCGGGCTAGCGGCCACTCGTTCTCATCGCGCCAGCGGTTGTCGCCCATGACGAAGATGCGCACGGGGGGCTCGGCACCGATCCCGTCGTCCAGGCCCTTGAGCCACAGATCGAACCAGCGTCGCTGATAGTCCTTGAGATCGATGATGGCATTCTTGCCGAAATCGACCTCGGCGAGCTTGGACGTGGAGTTGACCCGGTGCGGCCACGGGCCCATCAACAGGCGCTGGTTCGCTCGCGCGTGGGCAGTCCCGCCACGCTTGCGCATGTTGGCGAAGTTCAGGGGGGTACCGACCTGCTCGTCGTCGTACCAGCCGGAGATGTGCAGCACCGGCACGCCGACCTGTTCGTAGCGGTTTTGGTAGCGAATCGGATCCCACCAGGCGCTCAGCCCCGAGTGCCGGATCTCCTCGTCCCAGGTTGGGATCGGCCGGCCCGAGGCGTCATCCATGTCGATCAGCGGAAGGTGATGGTACAGCTGGCTCCAGTTGACCCCCTTGATGTTCTGGTTGATACGGCCGCTGACATAGTGAAGCCAGCTCAGGTGCATGGGGATGGGAACACCCGTGGGCCATTCGACAAAGGGGTCGGAAGGCGTGACCAGCGCCACCATCGTGATCAGGTGGGGCGGCCTCTGCAGGGCCGCAAGCCATTGGGCGCGACCCAGGTAGGAGCCCCCGAGCGTACCCACCTTGCCGTTCGACCAGGGCTGAGCGGCCGCCCACTCGATGGCATCGTAGCCGTCCCGGCCCTCGTTGCGGTAGGGCACGAACACACCATCGGAGTCGCCGCGGCCGCGCACGTCTTGGTAGACGTAGGCGTAGCCCTTGGACGTGAAATAGCGAGCCTTGTCGAGAACTCGGTCAGACACCTTGTTGTACGGCGAGCGCACGAGAATCACAGGGTAGCGGCCGGGCGCAGTCGGTAGATAGACGTCGCTCGACAGCTTGACTCCGTCGCGCGTCGAGCACTTCTGGTCGTACAGGACCCGAAGAGGCTCGTGCGCGAGCGCCTGCGACGCCAGCAGGGAGGTGAGAGCCAGGGTCAGCGTGCGTAAAGTCATCGTGCCCGTCCCTGGGGCCTGGGGTTCAGGACACTAGTACCGCGATACGAGCACTAGCACTAGCCAGGGCGATCGAGTTCTCAGGGCGATCGAGTTCTAAAAATGCTGGACAAGAGCTTGAAAAGGTGATCGACCCTGTGTGCCGGGCATGGCGTCCGGCCCCAGGAGGTCGGTCGAATGCCACGGACCACACAGGCTCAGAGGGTCGAACAGGGCAATGAAGCCCAAGCGCTGGATTTTTTTCAACAAACGTTGGGTTCGTTACCCGACCCGCGGCGCCCACAGGGCGTTCGCTACCCGTTGCAGACGGTGGTCGTGACGGCGCTGATGGCGA
>JAKSBK010000082.1 GCA_022361155.1 Pseudomonadota bacterium | reverse complement strand
GCTTCTCGGGGAAAAGGTCAGAAGGAAACTGCACCTCGAAGCGACCCGCGTAGTCTTTCGTGACGACGATCTCGGACAATGAGTCGATATTCTGGTCCGTAATCTCGGCAAGCATCGCCTTCTCTTCGTCGCTGAGCTGGAACTTGGCGCTGCACACGACCTGGTTGTCGCTGCGCTCCTTGCGGTGTCCGCGTGGCCACTCGTTGTCCATCGTGTACGGCTCTGGCCGGAACGTGAAGCGCACGCAGGAGGGTCGTCTTCCCGGCCTCGTTCTTGCCGACCACGACGGTCAGCGGGGATAAGTCGATCCATCCGGAGTCGAGGACGCAGCGGTACATCTGGACGCGAAAGGCGATCATCTGCATGTGTACGGCCTCCGGACTTTGAGAATTGGCCGGGGCTCGGCTGTCCGAGAGACGGCCAACGATGTGCTCCCGATGTTGATCTGCGGGCCCGTTGGGATAGCTGCAGTCTTGACGTTGAACATGGCTACTCCTTCTCAAAGCCATGGGTCGTGAACTTCAAGGTTCGACTGTTCTCGGTGACCGTGCGGACGACGTTCTCGGGCACGCCCGCCGGCACGTTCGCCTCGATCTCGAGCGTGACCTTCACCTCGGCGCCGACGAGACCGGCGAGGTGCGTGACCACTTCGTCCGCGACCCGGCTGGCATCGCGACCGACCCGGGTGGCATCGAGCGTGACGGTGCCGTGAAACCGCCTGGGTTGCGCCGCTACCGGCGGTGCAGCGGATTCATCGGGTGCCGTCTCCCCCGGCGGAGTCGATGGCGAACGAGTCACCAAGCCTTCCGTCGCGGCTGCTCCGGAGCCCGCGGGGGCTGCAGCCCGCTCGACCTCCACTTGCTGGCGTGCGGCTTCGGGCTTGACCAGGAGGCTCGCCGAATCCGCTTCGACCCCGTGCACGTGGCGGCCGAACTGCAGGCCGCGGTACCGCTGTCCGGCTTCATCGTGGCTGTCGGCAAAGGCGAAGGAGTCGGTCTCCCACGTGAGCAGGCCAACGCCGCTACGGATCGCCTCGATCAGCACGGATGAATCCTGCAGGCGGGGCAGGTACACGTACCGAGGGAAGTCGTCGACGAGCTGCTTGATCGCGACGTGGTTCCCACGCCACAGCGGGACGCGGTCGAGCTCCATGCGCAGCCGCGACGCCGCAAAGCTCGTGATCAAGAGCTCGTCGTTCTTGAGCTTCTTGCTGGCGCGCACCGCCAGGGCGTCCTGACCCGAGAGCCGGAATGCCTGCCAGGAGACGGTGGCTTGGGGGCTCTGCTGCGTGGGAACCAGAAGCCACTGGTACGCCTCGGGCAGCCTGGCGTCGACGACGCTGTCCGCGGTCTTCTGCTGCGTCTCAGCCTGCTTCACCTGGTGCGGCGAGAGATCCAGCGTGTCCTTCTCGTCCACGATCGACTCCCAGGCGATGTAGCGGCGCACCGCCTCGTCCAGATCCTGGAGGCGGGTCTTGTCCACGGCAAGGAACACGAGCGTGTTGGCGTAGAGCCGCGGAGCGCTGCCGCGCGTGGCGAGGATGGCCTTTGCCTCCGTCTCCGCGGGACTGTCCGCGTCCTTGCTGTAGGGGTGGTCCACGCCGAGCACGACGAGGCGTGCGTCGAGGTCGTCGGGCACGTCCTGCCCCGAGCGGGGCAGCGGATGCACCCGGCTGAAGTCTCCTGCCTTGCGCAGGTCCGCACGCAAGCGCTTCTCGAGCTCTTGCACGATCTTGTCCGGGTCGCGCCTGAGCTGCTCGGCGCGGTCCTCGGCGAGCTTGGTGACCGTCGGCTGCGTCGAGTACCAGTAGCGAGGGCCATCCTGATAGAGATACGTGGCTGCGGCGGCGAGTCGACGCAGGGCGTCTCCGAAGACCGCAGGCGACTCGCCCGGCATCACGCACCCGAGCCGCACGCGTCGATCCTCGAGACCACGGTTGGCGGCGGTGGGCGTCGGCGCCGAGCCGAGATAGATCGTCCGCGCGACACGCCGGCAGGCCGCGAACTTACCGAGGTTCGGAACCTCGCCGTCCAGCCGCAGCGGCAACGAGCTCGGGCCATCGACATCCTTCTCGATGACGGGCACCCAGTTATCCGAGAGGTAGCGCGTCAGCTCGAACTGCACGCGCGGGTCGTCGATCGGGATGTTCGACGGCAGGATCAACGGGTTGCGATCGCCCTTCTCCCACAGGCTGTGGATCACGGCGGCCATGAGCCGCAGCACGCCGCGGGTGCGCTGGAACTTCACGAGCGTCGACCAGTCCGAGTACAGACGATCGAACACCTCGGGGTGGATCGGGTAGGCAGCGCGCAGGCGCTTTTCGTACTCTGCGTCACGGCAATCGGGAGGGAACTCCTGCTGCTGCGAGCGGTAGAAATCGAAGAACTCGCGGGCCACCGTATCGCGGGCCACGAACTGGGTCTTCTCCACGAGCGGCTCGAACAGGCGCCGGCGCACAATCTCGAAGCCTTCCTCCGCCGTCGCAGGCCGCCACGAGGACTCGACGCGCCCGATCACGTTGCGCAGCCGATCGAGCGCCTCACGCCCTCGCTGGCCGCCGACCTCCACGTCGTCGGCCTGGGCGTGTGGCGAGCCCGCCGTGTCCGAGGCCGGGAGGCTGACGACCAAGAGGCAGTTGCCCACGAGCTTGGCCGATTCGGTGAGCGCCTGGGCGAAGGTGAACTGGGTCTCGAAACTCCCTGCCGGCAGGTCGCTCTGATCATGGAGCTGCCGCGCGTAGGCGACCCACTCGTCGATGAGCACCAGACACGGCCCGTACTCCTTGAAGAGCTCCCGCAGCACGTCTCCGGGGCTCGTCGCCTTCTCGTCATCCGCCCGCACGCGCTCGTAGGCCTTCTTGCCGCCGAGCTGCCAGGCTAGCTCGCCCCAGAGCGTCCGCACGACCGTGCCGCCGGGTTTCTTCACGGGGTTGCCCGGTGAGATCTTGTTTCCCACGAGGACGACGCGGCTCGCGGCCGGCAGCTTCGGCGCCTCCGCCTCGGAGAGCACTGCGTCCACACCGACGAGCTCACCGGCTGCGCTCCCGGAAACCAGGTGATAGAGCGCCAGCATCGAGTGCGTCTTGCCGCCACCGAAGTTCGTCTGGAGCTGAACGACGGGGTCGCCGCCCTTGCCCGAGAGACGCAGCACGGCGCCGGCGAGCAGGCGCGTCAGGCTCTCGGTGAGATACGTGCGCCGGAAGAACTCCGCCGGGTTCTTGTATTCGTCGGTCCCCTCGCCTACGTGCACCTGCCAGAGGTCGGCCGCGAACTCGGCCTGCTGGTAGCGCCCGCTCGCGACGTCCTTGTGTGGAGTGATCACCTCCCGCCACGGTCTGAGGTTCTCGGTCGCCTGGCTCTCGATCGCAGTGCCGGCGCTCTTGCGCTTCTCGGTTCGCATCTGCTCCTCGAACCGCACGCGCAGAAGCTCCATCTTGAGCTTCTCCGCCTCCTGCGTCTCGGGCGCCGAGACTGCGGTCAGAAGCCGGCCAGCCGAGTCGAGCGCTCGATAGGCGTCGTCGCTCGAGAACGTCTGCTGGTGCGCCCACTTGTTGCGTACGTCCTGAAGCTCCCGCACGAGGGTGCGCTCGGCCGGCCCCAGTGTTCGCCGGAAGACGTCGTTCCACGCCCCCCACATGAGCTTGAGCAACGCGGCGGCGTCCCACTTGGCGAGCGGCTTGTCCGAGAGCAGCCGATCGTCACCGACGAACAGAGCCGCCTGCGCGCGGGTCTTCTCCTTGTACACGTTCGTGAGCTCGCGCTCGACGAACGGCGCCAGCCCCTGCTTGAGCAGGTCCATGGCCTTGCCAACACGCTCGTGGTTCGTGATCGCCATGCTCAGTGTTCTCCCTTCGGTCGGTCTCCGAGGGTCACGAAGAAAGGCAGATCCGACTCCTTGATGTCGATCAGCGCGAGGGCTGCCTCCCAGAGCTTGTCGAAGACACTGCCCGAGACCCGATCGAAGCCGTGCGCAAGAATCGAGCGATTCCGGGCCGTCAGCGGCGACTTGGTCCCGTGGAGGCTTGCCTCCCTGAACCGATCTCCGAGCGGATCGTTCAGGGCCGCGAGCAGCACGTACGAGTCCTGTAGGCCAAGGGCAAGGACGCCGTCCTTGGCTTTCAACTCCCATTCCGCCCGAATCGAACTCGGGACACGGTCGACTGCCACGTTCTCGGTGCTCTCGACACCGTGACGCTCTCTGAGGGCGACCTGGGCCATGGCCTCGATCGCCCGATAGAGACGGGCGACCGCGTCGTCCGTCCGCCCCTCCTCGTTACGGCGCTGCGCGTTGGCCAGAAGATCGATCACATGATGACGGGTCGGTGGTGTTGCGTCGCACAGCCCGCCGAGGTGGCTCGCGAGCCTATCTACGGCGCCGAGAACTCGGTCTGCCTTGGCAGCCCCCAGCACCGCACGCAGGTCGTTGGCTGCCTTCACGACGTTCTCGAACGCGGCACGGCTTACCTGGTGTTCGAACCGATCCCAAGCATCGAAGGCCTTCGCGAGCTGCTCGAGCACGCTGAGCTCGCGCTTGCGATCCGCGCGGCCGACCTGCGTCTTCGCCGCACCCGCCACCTTCGCGGCTGCGACGAACGCCCTTTGGTCGAACAGGATGATGAAGTCCTCAACCGCCTGATGGCCGAGCGCGTCCCATGGATTCGCCTGGTGCACGATCTTCTCGGACCCGGACACGACGACGCCCATGCCGTCCTTGGTCCGCTCGGTACCGCCCACGTAGGAGAACAAGCAGGACCAGCGGCTCGCTTGAAGAGCGATTGCCGCCGACATGCACTTGGTCCCGCCGGTGAAGTCGACGACCACACGAAAGCCATCCCCTCGCTCAACCCAGTTAACCACCTCCGGCGTCAGTTGACGCAGCCGATCTACGCAGCTCGCAAGGTCTTGGCCGTCAGGCAGCTCGAACGGATTGTAGCGTCCAGCATCTATGTCGATGT
The DNA here is from genome assembly GCA_022361155.1 of Pseudomonadota bacterium. NCBI lineage: Bacteria > Pseudomonadati > Pseudomonadota > Pseudomonadota bacterium. The sequence continues at coordinate 11,846 of JAKSBK010000082.1, read as the reverse complement.
TTACGTCTCTCGCCTTCGGCAGGATCTTGCTTTCGATGTCGCTCTTCGTCTGGGGGGTGCAAACAAAGCGAACCCGCGATGGCTGCCATTGCTTGAGCGTTGCAACCACAGGCTCCGGGCTCCCACCGACGGTGCAAACGAGAAGCGTGAGCGGGTTCTGGTCCATTTACCTTTTTCCCTTCTTCTGCGACCCGGGTCCGCTCGACCCTGTCGAGAAGCGAAACGCGATCTCACGAGCGCTCACGGATGCGACCACCAGCGTCAAGCAGTCTCCCGGTCTCGCATCGGCCGGCACGTCCCCGCTGTTGTGAATATGGCCGGCCAGACCGGTCGGCTCGTGGAGCGCTTTCCAGCCGCCCTTCTTCGTGCGCTCGTCGAGCAGCACGGCCTCCACTTGGTCACCAGACTTGACGGTTGTGCTGGCGGGCGTGGCCGTGGCCGGCCTCCCGTTCGCGGCAGTCGCCGTCCTCCGATCGGGCGCGATCAACCGCCCGTAGCCGGCGCTCGTCTTGCCGCCGACACCCCACTTTTCGAGCGCATCACGAAGCAGTCGCTCAGCGAGATCCGTCCAATCCCCCGGCCCGGACAAGGCGAACAGGAAGCGTGCGCCGGGGCGCACGGTGAGAAACGCCACTGGGTTGGGACTGTCGTAGTCGTTGGGCCAGCTTCCGCCGGATGAGTCGTAGTAGGCCTTCTGGTGAACGGTGAGCACGTCGGCGGCAAAGGGCCTGTCGTCAGCGCCTCCCTTCGCCACGTAGAGGGCATCGTGAAATGTGACGATCCCGGCTGATGCCCCAGCGTCGAAGCCCCGCTCTTGCATCTCCTCGTCCATCTCGGCATCCGGAGCACCGAAGAGCGCCCGATAGACGGCTCCGGGTCCGCGCTCGATGCGACGGCCGCGCTTTGTCACTCCCTCGTAGTCGGCCCGCGCGCGCTCATCGCCTGCCCGATCCCACGGCCTGTGCCCCAGATCGCTAGGCCCATAGACGGCGTCGACAAAGTGAGCGACGAGGCCCTTCAGTGCCGACCCCGGGATCAACGGAACGCCCCACGTGTGATGTAGGGTGATGCCGATATCCGTCGCGCTCGAGTTCCCATGCCCAACGAGCAGCCGGCTCGCGAGCACGAGCTCGAAGATGCGATCACCTGGTGCAGAGAAGCTCTCCTTCCAGCGCTGGAAGGATCCGGAGTAGTCGGGCGCAACAACGATGTCTTCGAGCGCCGAAAGCCAGGGCGCTCGCTGGTCGTCTGGGACCTTGCCGTCGCAACCCACGGGCGCCCACGCGTCGTAGGCAAGTCCGGCATGATCTGGCGTGCCGACTGATCGCAGAACGTGGCGCATCGTCAGGCCCCTCCGAACGTCGCCTGCACGGCGCGCTTGAGCCAGACCGCGACCTGGAGCGTCTCGCGCGTGGCGATCATGTAGGCGTCCGCGTCGAGTTCGCGCACGCGCCTCGCCACATCGCTCGCAGCCGCGCCTTCGAAGCCAGGCACGCCTGCGCCAGCGAGATGGCCGAGCAGAAGCTCTCCGCGACTGCCAAGCCGCTGAACCGCAGCGATCGCGGCGCACAGGCCGCTCCGCAGGATATTGGCGCCGAGGTCGTTGACCGCGATCTCGTAGTCCTTCTGCTGCGCCTTCGGCACGTTCCCGACCGACTCGTAGGCGTGGAGCGCACGGCGCTGGTCACGCAGGAGTGGCTTCCGGTGCGCGTCAGGCTTTGCCATGGCCTGCATCCTTTCGCGCGATCGGGACGATCCGGCACCGGCCGCGCCCGGTCGTGGCCTTGCCGCCGATCTGGTGGATCTCCTCGCTGGCGAGCGCGAAGCCCAGGACGTCGTCGGGCGTCATGTTGACGCCGCGCCGGCGGCTCCGATCCGCGGCGAGGAGGCCGATGAGCAGGCTTTCCGGCGGGAGGCTCTCCTCGAGCCACAGCGCACCGGGCGCAACCGTGCGCGTCTTCTCGTCCAGGCGGACTCGCGCGTCCACCTGGGTCGCCGTCTCCCACAGAAACGCCATCGTGTCGTCGTCAACGACCGCGAAGCGTTTCGTGAAGATGTCGTCGCCGGGCGACGGGAGCGGCGCGAGCCTCCGCGCCCAGGACGTCGCCTCGTTGGATTCGGTTGCGGGCAGATCGAGATCCTCGAGGTAGAGTCGGCCCTGGTGGGCGCAGCAGCTTCCCTGTGCGAGCCGCGCGCCGCGACCGGTAACGCTGAGGGTCGGGAGGTTGGCTTCTTCGAGATCACGCTTGGCGAGCGCGAGCAGGAGCGGCGAGGTCGTCCACGCGAACGTGCCCCGGAAGCTCCGCACCGGAAGCGCGAGCAGACGTGCGTCCCCGACAACGAGCGCTCCCGCGTGCGCGGCCGGGTCGTCCGAAGGACCGAACACCGCCTCTGTTTTTTCGCGATCGCCGGCGCGACGCGCGTCCCGCAGCACGCCCTTGATCGATGAGCCGGGCAAGAAGGGAATCCCCGTCGCCTTCATGCGCGCAGTCGGCAGATCGATGACGTCCGCCGCGTGACCGGTGCCGGCGTGCAGCGGAGACAGCGCGTGCAGGAGGAATGGTCTCGTCTTCATGGGGTGCTCCTTGATGGGCTCCAGACTCCCGGGACGACTCGGCCGAAACCCTCGTCGGCGCGCGTGCCAAGCTCCGCGAGCCAGAGCGACCGGGCATCGGCTTCGCCGAAGGGTTTCCCGTCGACTCGCTCGAAGAAGTAGACGGCACCCGGCCCCACCATGCGCGAGGTCGGCTTGGGCGCGTTGGCCGCCATGTCCCAGCCAGACACGTGCGTCGGTCGGGGAACGAACGCCGCGCGCAGGATGACGTCGTGGTCGATCCCGGCCAAGCGCCCGCGGTAGGTGCCACCGTTCTGTTCGAGGCCATCAGGCAACCAGCCCTTCTCGAAGCAGAGGGGCGTGATCGCGAAGATCCGTAGCCCCTTGCTCGGCGACCCGAATGCGCCGAGCAGCCGCGCAGGCGGCTTGAACAGCGCGGCGGGCAACGATTCCACACGCGTGAGACGCGAATCCGAACCGAGCGTCGCCACGCCGAAGAGAGCACCGTCCGGAAGCGCAACCTCGGCGCCGATAGCCCACTCTGCGTCCGGATCGAGCGTCTCGATGACGTCGTGCGAGAACAGAACGCCCTCGTCCGCCGTGAGCTCGTCGGGCAGGATGCCGACGTGCACCTGAACTCGCCGGGTCGTGGCCAGCATGTCATCGGGATCTCGAACGGCGACGGACCGCCCGGCAAGCCAGGCCGAGAAATCGTCGCTGCTCCACCAGCGTGGAGACGCGAGCGGCTTGCCCGCGCCGTCCAGCACCGGCCGCATCAGAGCTTCGCGAGCCTCGTCGTCGTCCCGCCCGAGCGTCGGCACGACGGGCTGGACAGGTTCGAGGCGGTGCACATCGTGGCGGCCTTCGAGCCAAAGCGCATCCAGCGGAACCGGCCACGTTGTGTCTTCGAAACGCCACGGGACACCATGCGTCCGCCGGAGCACCAGCGTTCTCCCGAGCTGAATCGCAGCTGTGCGTGTCCGCCAATCGTTGGGGCCGAAGAGGGTGCCGCTCCTTGCCTCCTCGCCTCGTCCCCAGGCGGATCGCAGGGCGCCGAGGATGGTGGACGGCCACGGCCAGTCGAGTCCGTGTCCGCGACCGGATGCGCTCGTATGCCAGCCCCTGCCGTCCTTGCAGAAGAGGCCGTCGCGCGGAACGAAAGCTAGGCGAGCGGTCGTCGTCATGCGGCCGCCTCCTCGCTACGCCGCTCTCGAGGCGTCGCGTGTGCGAACGTGCGGGCGATCAGTAGTCGCGCCACCCATGCGCGGACGCGGGCGTGCAGCGCCGCATAGCCGGCCTCGTCATCGAGCACGAGGCCGGCACCTTCGGGGCGCAAGGCGGCGCCCTCGACACGGGCGAGCGAGCGCCTGACCTCCAGCATGAGCACGCGAGCCCACCTTGCTGCGTCCTCGTCGCAGGGGTCCGGCAGGCGCGCGAGGGTGCTCGCGATCTCGTAGACCTTGCGTGACGAAAGACGGTCCTGCAGCAGCGACGTGGCCTCGCGTAGCGAACCGACCGGATCGTCATTCCACGGAGCACGCCAGGACCGGGTGCCGCCGGACCGCTTGTCCACCAGCACCGCGAGCGCGTTGCGGTCGTGCTTCGCGTCGCGCTCCGCTTGCCGCCCGAGCGCGAGCAGGTCACCCATGCTCTCCATGACGTGACCGATCCCAAGGCCGACCGACAGCGTCGGCCGCTCCTCGGCCGCGATGGACTTGCAGGCGGAGGCCATCGCACCGGCGAAGCTCTTGCGGAGGTCGTCCGCACACGAGAGGGCTTCCGGCAGCGGCACGAACGCGAGCACGTCGTCTCCACTTGCATAGACGAGGGCTCCGCGATGGTTTTGCTCGATCACACTTCGAGCCTCGCCAGCGAACTGCGTGAGCGCCTCGGAGAACGTACGGTGATCGGCAGCGGAGCCCAGCCGATCGATCGCGCGGCCCATGTGGTCGCCGTCGGCAACGAGGCACGCAACGTACGGGTACGGTTCCGAGATCTTGTCGAAGATGCGCCGCACGTGCTGCCGGCCCCACGCTTCCGGGTCGCCCTGGAGCCCCTGCTCCTCGAAAACCGAGCGCCAGCGACTCGCGAGCAGCACGCTGGCGTCGAAGCAGAACGGCACCGCACAGGGCAGGTCCGTTCGCGCGACGCGAGAGATGCCGGCGCTGCGGCACGCTGACCGGAGCCCGTCGAGGTCCGCGGAGGCAGCCCGGCTTGCGAGTTCCAGCCACGATGCGAGCGCGACGTTAACCACGGGTACGAACTGATCGGGCTCGCCGCCGGCGCGCTTCACGAGCCCGATGGCATCGAGCTGCTCGCCATCCGTGATCCGGTACTTGCGAGCGAGCGTGGCCGCGCGTGCATTCGGCGGCAGGAGCGCTGTCTCTCTCGCGCCGTCGAGGCTCGACTTCGGCACGGCGCCGCGCCCGTGCCTCCACGCGCCGAAGTCGCGCAGCATCTTGCGACCGGCGACGGCTTGCTCGATCCGCCGGCGCGCTTGGGCGTAGTCGGCGAGCGGCGTCCAGCTCGCCGCGAACTCGAGGAACGTGTCCACCTGCTCGGACCACAGGGCATCGACACCGGAGGCGAGGATCCCGGTGCACCTTGCCTTGACGGACGCCGCAAGATCTTCGCGCCAGTACCGCGTGACCGCCTTGCGTACGGCTCGCGCGAGCTCTAGGGGATCGACCCCCGAGGGGACTTCGGCGAGGAGCTTGTTCGCTACATTCTGGGGAGGCGTTCCATCCGAGCGTAGCGGGGCGACGCAAGGCTGGAGTTGCGCGTCTCCTGCCTTCAACGAGGGGAAGATGAGCTCGCCGCCGCCGTCGGCGAGAGCGCGCGCGGCCGCACGACCAAGCTCGGAGAGAAGGTGGCTCCCGTACCAGAGGTCACGCGTACGGCGCGCCTGCGCGATGAAGTCCTGGACGGGCCCGAGCGTGACGAGGAGCAGGTGCGCAGTCATGGGGCCACCACCGTCGTCTGGTACTTGGTACGGAGCCAGTCGAGGAACGCCTCGCGAAGCCCCTGCTTGCTCGCGAGCGCTGAGAACTGCGGCGTGTCGCCGGCAGCGACGAGCCGATCGAACGGCGCCGCCGAGTTGTTCACGCCCCGGAGGATTACCTCTCCGGCCGGATAGGCGCGGTTCAGCCAGAGCGCGCACGGGACGAACGTGCCGTCGGCGAGAGGCAGCGCCTTCACGATGAGCGGGCTCCCGAGGCGGTCGTGCTCCGTGTTGCCGGAGCGCCAGCGGAGTTCGAAACCGTCAGGCTCGTCGTACCGACCTCCGTTCCGTGCGCTCTTCTGGAACTGCCCGATGATGGGAAGACCGAAGCCCGCCCGCGGCCATGCTGGCGTCGCATTGTGCTTCGGCACATGAGCGCTCGTCTTCCGCTTGATGTGGCGGAGCTTGTCCGCCTCGGGCCAGTTGGAGATTGACGGCCGCTTGGGCTGCGGCTTGCCGGCGCCCGGCTCTCGTGCCCGATCACCTTGCTGGCCGCTCGTTCCCTGGCGGAACTCCTTGAGCCAGTCGAGTGCCGTCGTCCACGCCTTCGCAGCGTCGCGCTCGGCCTTGCCGACCTGGAGCGCGGCGCCGTCGAGCCACGGCACGTCGCCGGGCACCTTCGTCGGCGAGGCGAGGACGTCAAACCCGAACAGATCTCTGATCGCATCGCGCGTTGCCTTCGACGGCAACCAAGACCTGAGATCGTTCAGAACCCTTAAGCTCCCGAGCCCGCGCCGCGTACGACCGCCGTAGCCGCCGAACAGAATCCACGCGCGAAGCGCGTTACTGACCTCGATCTCGCAACTTGCAGCGGCGATGAGCGTGAGCCGGAAACGGGTTCCGGGCATCCGGCGAGGCGCCGGCGGCGTGTTCGTCCTCTTCTCCTTGCGCGCAGGCCACAGCGCATACGCGCCCGGTGTCGCCTTGCCGTGCCTCGAGTCGTAGAGCCGGATGTCACTGCTGTCGACCTCGCCGGCTTGCTCGACGTCGATGCGGATCTCGACGGCAGCACGACCGCCTGCGTCCGTCGCAGCGCGCCCCCAGATCGCGGCCTCGCGTTCGTACAGCAACGAGGCACTCGCGCGTTGAGCCGCGTAAAGGGCCCGCCACCAGAAACGCAGATGCCCGCGCACCGTGGCTGCCCGAACGATGTCGACATCGTCGACCCCTCGGGTCTGGGTACTGCCTCCCAGGATCGGGGTGAAGACCTCCAGGCGAACGCTCATTTCCCGAGCCTCCACACCGCCGCGCGCCACCCGCATCTTCGCGGCTGGAAGGCTCGCGTACGCAGGGGCTCGCGGCTCGGAGCGGTCCGGCCTCTCGGTCGCCGCATCGGGAACGCAGACCTTGGCCTGCTCGCTCATGCTTCGCCTCCCACAAACAGCGTTTTCTGCTCGGCTCGACGTGCGCCGCTCTCGCGGGCGAGGCGCGAGATCTCGGGCCAGCTCTGCACGAGCGCGTTGTAGCGGAGCGCGTCCTGTGCCCGCTTCTTGCGCTCGGATACGGTGTAGAGACGGTAGGCCAGCTCGCGCGCGATCTCAGCACGGCTGCCGAGCTGCGCCGCGAGGTCCGCTGCCGCACTCTCACCACCCGATTCGAGGACTCGGATCAGGTGATGAACCATCTCCCAAACTGTTAGCCGGCCATTCGTCGCAGGATCCCAGTTGTCGGGTAGCTCGTCGGGAGAAAGCAACCGCACTTTCCCGCGCCTCGATTCGATCACCCCCGCCTCGACCATCCCGGCAACGCTCGTGTTCTTGGCCTTGGAGAGCGTCTCGGCCACCCCGTACTCGCCCTCGTCGAATCCGTGCTGCTCGAACCAGGCAAGCGCCCAGCGGGTGTCGGCATCGAAGTCGCTCTCTTGCTCGGCGAGGACCTCGTCCAGGATCTGGTTGATGAGGGACAGGGCTTCACGAACTGGAACCGCTTCCCCCTCGGCGTCCACGACCTTCGAGTATCGGGTGTAGATGGCCATGCCGGGGCCGATCGCGGACTGCGCGAGGTCCACTGGAGCGATATTGCTGCGCTGCAGATGCGCTAGGGCGGTTGGGAGCTCGGCCCTGAGAGCCGACAGAAACTCGCGCCGCGTAGCAGCAGAAACGGCCGCGGCTCGGCGCCGGCAGATCAGGACGATACTCGACGCAAGGGCGTTGCTCCCGATGCTCCGCAATCGGCTCGTCGACTCCGTCCGCATGGGCCACGTGCCCGTGATGGAGAAGCCCGCTCCGATGAGCGCCTCCAACATCGACTCCCATCCCGTCGAGCCGATGCCTTCGGCGTCGGCCACACTCTGCTTGAAGGCGTAGAAAATGCTGAGCGGAAAGCTGGGGTCTTGAACGTCGTGCATCTGCGCGAATGCCTGCGCGAGCCCGCCCTCGAAGAACTCCCGGGCGCGAGCGCGGTCGCCATCGAAACGCTCTACTGCGGCGACGAGCTCGTCCTCCTTCGGCGTGAGGTGGGTAGCGAAAAGGTCCGGGTAGACCTCGCGGAGCATCGGTCGAAGCCATACGTAGAAGTAGTCCGCGAGGTCCCCGTAACCGATGTTGTCGTAGTAGGGTGGATCCGTCACGACGACGCACGAGCGCGCGGCGGGGTGCGGATGTTTGGCGTCGTGCTGTACCACGTAGGCGGCGGTCGTCGGCACGGACGACTCATCGATGACGCGACTGATGAGCTCGACCTGTCGAAGGTATCCACCGGTGGATCGCGAGAGGGGGTTGCCTTCCGCGAAGTCCCAGGTCATTGCCAGCGCCTGGCGCACGAACGTGTGGCCGAGCTTCGCTTGCCCGTCCATCCACGAGCAAAGGGTCGAGGCGTAGTCGGCGAGCTTGCCGACCGCGAGAGCGAGGAGGACGCTCACCGCCTCGGCATATGCCGTCGCGCCCTCTCCTCCTTCGTGAAGCGGCTTGCCATCGTCCAGCATGCCTGCCCGCCGGGCGTCTTCACGTATGCGTTTGCGCGCCTCTCCGATGAGGTCGGCGAACGTCGCCAGCGCGGTGAGCTGCCGCGCCGTGAAGAGGTCGCGGTAGCTCCGAATTCCGTACCGCTGGACTCGGAACCCGAGCGCTCGTTCCGGAAGCTCGCCGTCCGGCGTCCATGCCGGCGTGGCTGCGAACGCGATGCGCTCGTGCTCCGCATCGGCCGGCGCGAAGCGACGGCCGTTGCTGGACTCGAGTGCCAGGGCGACGAGGTCAGCGCCGAGCCGCCCCTGCATGCCCTCCTGCCGCACGTGTTCCAGCGGAATGGTTGCTCTGCAGCCCAGGCAGTGCGCACCGCCCCGCTTGACGGTCCCGGTCGGGATCTCGTCTGCGCCGGTGCGAATGACGTAGCGGAAGCGCCCCTGCTCGATCTGCGGTTCGACCCAAGTCCTGTCACCTCGGCGAGTAGCGAGTGCAAACTTGTTTGCGAGCGGTGCCCTTGCTCTGCAGGCCGGGTTCGGGCACTGAACCGTCCGCACCCAGAGCCATGCGTGAACTGCGCAGCCTCGAGCCGACGGGTAAAGGCCACCGAGACGGTCGACCGCACGGTCGCGGATCCAGCTCCCATAGAACTTCACGTCCGCCGATAGCGCGCCATCAGGGGCAATGCTGGTCTGATCACCGCCCGAAACTGCGCGAGCCTTGGCGAATCTTGCCGGCAGTGTTGTGAGGGCCCGCGTCAGCAGCACCGCAACAGGATTGAGATCGGATCCAACCGCCGGCAGACCGAGTCGGAGTGCTTCCAGCGGAATCGAACCCCCGCCGCAGAAGGGATCGAGCACCGGGGGCGGCTGACCGCCCATCGAGTACTCGAATGCTGCGCGCGCTTCCGCGAGAAGACGCTCGTCAGCGCGGGCCTCCCACTCGACGAGGCGCGAAAGGATGCCGAAGAGGCGGTCCCGCTCCTCTGCTTGGGCGCGCTCCGTAGGAAAGAGATCAGGGCGGCTCGAGGGGTCGTCGACAAGCTGGGCGAAGGTCAGGGCGCGGCATGCCGCGAGTGGCTTGCGCGACCACCAGACGTGGAACGAACACGGATGGCCAATGCGTCGGTTCTTCTCCCGGGCAGCCGTCCGGCTGATCACGTCGAGCGGCAGCCCGACTTCGGCGAGCTTCCGGCGCGAGGCGAGGGGAGCGATGGCCGCGCTCATGAGCCCTCCATCTCGAAGAGGCTTGCCTGTTCAGCGCGGCGGCTGGCCCCCTCGCGGGCAAGGCGCGAGATCTCGGGCCAGCTCTGCACGAGCGCGTTGTAGCGGAGGGCCTCCTGCGCGCGCTTCTTCCGCTCGCTGATCGTGTAGAGCCGGTAGGCGAGCTCGCGCGCGACCTCGGCGCGGGAGCCGAGCTTCCCCGCAAGCGTTGCTGCCGCGCTTTCACCACCCGACTCGAGGACTCGGATCAGGTGGTGGACCATCTCCCAGACCGTCAGGCGCGAATCGGTGACCGGATCCCAGCCCTCGGGAAGCTCGTCGGGCGAGAGCAGGCGAACCTTCCCGCGCTTCGACTCGACGACGCCAGCCTCGACCATGCCGCCGACGCTGGTGTTCTTGGCCTTGGAGAGCGTCTCGGCGACGCCGTACTCACCCTCCGCGAAGCCAGACTGCTCGAACCACGCGAGCGTCCAGCGGGTGTCGGCATCGAAATCGCCTTCCTGCTCCGCGAGGACCTCATCGAGCGTCTCGTTGATGAGCGCGAGTGCTTCGCGCACCGGCATGGACTTACCTTCGGCGTCGAGTACTTTGGCGTACCGAGTATAGACAGCCATGCCTGGTCCGATGGCTGCCTGCGCGAGATCCACAGGCGCGATGTTGCTGCGCTGTAGGTGGCTGACGGCTGTCGGAAGCTCGGCCTTGAGGGCGTTGACGAACTCGCGGCGAGTAGCTGTCGCGGCGTTCACCGGGTGCGGCCGGCAGACGAGGACGATACTGGAAGCCAACGCACTGCTTCCGATGTCGCGACTGCGTCCGCCCCGTTCGGTGCGAATTGGCCATGTGCCGGTTACGGCGAAACCAGAACGGATAACCGCTTCAAGGAACGTATCCCATCCGGTGCTTGCGGTCCCATCTTGCCCGTCGCTCTCTTGCTGCTTGAACGCGTAGTAGATGGTTACGGGAAAGGCGGGATGTGCCTGGCTACTGAGACAGCGCATCGCCTCCGTCATTCCATTCATGAAGAACGCCTCGGCTCCCGCTCTCCCATTGTGGCGATATGGTGCCGCGACCAGCTCCTCCGCCTTCGGCACCGCGAGTGTGGCAAAGAGATCCGGGAATACAGGCTTGAGAGCGCGACGAAGCCAGAGATAGAAGTAGTCCGACAGGTCAGCGTAGGGGACGTTGTCGAAATACGGAGGATCGGTGGAGACGACTTTCGCGAGCGAGACACGCTGCGTCGCGGCATCAGCTTGCTGTGCCACGCCAGGAGTCGCGCTCGCAGCAAGCCACACGAGTGCCTTGCACACCCATACTTGGTAGCTATCGGCCAGGTTTCCCGAAGAATCGCTGAATGGGTTTCCTTCCGCAAAGTCCCACGTCATTTGGAGTGCCTGGCGGCTGAAAGTGAACCGTATGTCCTCCTTCGTCTTGCCGGGGTTCCAGGTGCAGATGGTCGAGGCCGCGTTGGAATACCTCGAAAAGGCAACACCCAGGTAGGAAGCTATGGCTTCTGCGTATGCAGTCGCACCTGTTCCCCCAGCGAGCAGCGACTTTCCGTCGTCGCGAAGTTCCGCAGAGACACCGTCGCGACGCACACGCTCAGGGGCTTCGCCAACAACGTCACTGAGTGTTGTAAGCGCAACAAGCTGGCGATGGGTAAAGATCGATTCCCAACTGCCAAGTCCATAAATCGATGGCGTGAAAGCGCGCGCGTCGTCGACCATCGTTCCGTCAGGCGGATCGTGTGGACGCGCGCTGAGGGCGATCTTCTCCTGCTCTGCCGTCGGCGAGAGATAGACGCGCCCGCGATCACCATCGGCGGCAACCGCCATCAGCCGAGCGCCCATGCGCCCGGCCCTGGCTTCCTCCTTGATGTATTCTGCATCGATTGGTGCGCCTGACACGACCTCAACGTTGCATATTTCGCGATGACGGAGACGCAGAGTGGCTAGCGATGGTCGGTAGAAGGTGGTCAGGCTGCTATCCGAGATTGCGGCAGATACTTTTCGAGCTCTTTGCGTACGGCCGGGTTGTCACTGACGCTCATGGTCAGCTCGCCCTGCGGTCGTGACAGTCGTCCTGCGAGATGCAGGATGCGCTGACGAATCGTGCCGAGTTGGTCGAAACGCCACGAGGCAGGTCGCTTCGATAGCGTGCCGCGTTGTCTC